>CAZMWO010000464.1:0-3318 GCA_964569565.1 uncultured bacterium
CCTATATAAGCAAAGAATTGCAGGAAGAACACGCACAGGCCGAAGGCGAAAACCAGCAAAGAGCTATGAGCAGACTCGCTCTGGTTGTTCCGGTCGTATTGCTGTTCATTCTGATCCTTCTGATAATGGCGCTGGGAAAGTTGCGTGACGCACTTCTCGTCATAGCTATTCTGCCGTTTGCGCTGGTAGGAGGAATTATCGCCCTGTGGCTGTGGAATATGACCTTCTCGGTCTCTGCCGCAGTCGCATTCATCGTTTTGCTCGGAGTTGCCGTGCAGAACGGCGTGTTGCTGATCTCATTCATGCGTCAGCTGATCGAAGAAGGCAAAGCTCTGCCGGTCGCGATAAGACAGGCTTGTGCTCTGCGTTATCGCGCCATCATGATGACGACTCTGACGTCGTTCATCGGCCACGTTCCGATGCTGCTGTCAAATGGATCAGGGGCAGATATTCAGCAACCGCTGGCACTGGTGGTGAATGGCGGTCTGATTTCGTCGACATTGCTGACGCTGTATGTGGTTCCCGTAATTTTCGGTTTGCTCGAGAAGCGTTATGCCGTGCTTGACGAACAGGATGTCAAAGAGCCGGCGGTCGAAAACGCTTAACCGTCAAACTGTTTAAGTCCATGAATTGCCCGCTGTTCATTCAGCGGGCAATTCTGCTGTTGCGCCCAAGGCCAGTATCCATGCGTCATCCATGGCAGAAGGCAAAATCAGTATTGCCGAAACTGCCGGTTTTGTTTGTAATTACGGTAAGGCGATTGCGCTCAGAGCGTTTTGAGAAAGTCGATTACTTTGCTGGTGATGAAATCAGGGGTCGAGGCGCCAGCCGAGACAACGAGGCGGTCTACGCCTGCGAACTGACCGGGATCGAGCTCAACTTCGGTTTCGACGTGAAATGTGCGTGGGCAGAGGGCACGGGCGATTTCGGCGAGTCGGCGGGTGTTGGCGCTGGATTTGCCGCCGACAATGACAACGGCATCGGCATCGGCGGCCAGGCGCTTGATTTCTTCCTGGCGTTCTGAGGTGGCAAGGCAGATAGAGTCGCAGATTATCGCTTCTTTGGCTCGTGACTTGAGCAGTTCGGCGATTTTGGTGAATACAGCGGCGTTATATGTGGTCTGTGCGATGATCATGATTTTGTCAGGCGGCTGCTCGGTTTCGGCATCGGCATAATCGGCGATCAACCGATGACTGCTACCGGCAAAGCTTTGCAGACTCAAAATCTCAGGATGGTGCGGGTCACCGATGATATAAATGAAGTAACCCTGTTCGCTGTATTTTCTGATCTGCCGCTGGCTGGTGACAACGTGCGGACAGGTCGCATCGACAACTCCAAGATTCCTTGCTTTGATGCTGGCTATACTTCCGTCAGGCATGCCGTGTGCCCTGATGATGATTGTACCTTTTTCGATGGTCTGCCAGTCGTTTACCGAGTCCACACCGTGCTCCTGCAGATATTCGACAGCCTGCGGGTTGTGAATCAACGGGCCGCAGGTGTAGACAGGTTCACTCGATTTTGCGGCGGTATCTATAGCAATCTGCATGGCACGTTTGACACCCATGCAGAAACCTGATGTTTTCGCGAGTATGATGTTCATTGCTTGTCTGCCGCCCAGGGAGCATCGATAGTCTGAAATTCGCCCGAAAAGACGTGCGCCATGGTCTTGTTGAACTCGCTCTTCATGTCGGCTGATCCGCGCCGATGGCGACGCAGCACGCGGGTTACGTTGCCGGCTGCATCAAATTCGACTTCGGCAGCGAAGAGTGGCTTTTCGGGGTCGGTCAGCAGTCCGTAGCGCATGTCATTGAGCATCACGCGGCGCTGGCCGTTTTCGTTGATAACGGTCTTTACCTGCAGCATACCCATGGCAAACCATTTGAAGAGCTGTGCATGTTCGTGCTGCATGGCTTTAACTGCATATTCGTCTGTATCTGACTCATGCAGCACGATCGGGGTCAGCGGGTTTTTCGATGCGGTTTTGAGATAGGTGACCATGTAGTGGTTACCGGCATCACGGGCAACGACCCGGAATACCGATATGTTCATGAAAGTTGGATTGGCGCGGGTTTCAACCGGCTCAAACCCTTTTGCCCTGAACATTTCGTTGCCGAGCGCTATCATTTTCTGCGAATTATAATAGCCATATCCGGCATAGATAGTGGTTATTGCAAGTGCTGCCACGGCCAGTTTTTTAAGCCGCAGTGGTGTGGTGAACATGAAAATTCCGGCCAATGTCGCCACCAGCAGCGGAAAAGAATATACCGGGTCGATGATCGACAAGGCGTCGGTCGCCATGCGCCTGTCGCTGAATGGCCATAGCAGACTGGTACCGTAGGCTGTAAACCAGTCGATGACCGGGTGAGTGATCAGGCTCAAAAAAGCCATGCCGATCCAGTGCTTCTGGTCGATGTCTGAGCGTGCGAGTTTTTTGCAGAGAATTCCTATGGGGACGGCCATGATCGTCAGCAGAAAGAATGAGTGCGTCGGGCCACGGTGGAACTTCATCGAGGCCCATGGGCCGAGCAGGCCGGCAATAATGTCGAAGTCGGGCAGAAGGCCGATTATAAAACCATAAACGGCACTTTTCCGACCGATTTTGTCGCTGTAGCCGGCTTGTGCAGCGGTAGAACCCAATAAACCCTGTGTGATTATATCCATAACTGTTGCCTCACGCTACAAATATAACTAATATGGTGTCATTTGGCAACCGCTATTGACTGGCCTGCACGGCGAGGTCAGCGTTTTGCCCATGTCGCTGCCTTGAAGGTAAATTTCTGGCCGCTGAGAGTGGCTTCATACATCAGGCCGGCGTCGGGAATTACGAAGACCATGGTGCCATCTTTGAAGCCGGCGGTTTCGGCGGCGCCGACATCGAAAACGACGGCCGAAATGTTGGCGCCGAGCTCAAACTTGCCGTTTTTGAATTTTTCGAGAGTGAATTCATCCTGAAAGAAAATGATTTCGCTGTAAACCTGGCCGCCGAGCTGAAAGCCGATAGAGACCTGAGTCATGGTGGTGGTGCCGATGAACTTGCCTTTCTGATAAACGCGGCCATTGCCGCCGGCGCCGCCGATACCGATGCCGGCTTTGCTGATGCGCGGAAAAACCGCCCAGGCGACAGCTTTGTCGAATACCTTCTGAATGCCGGGGTCCTTTTCTTTCATGCTTTTGATGATGAGCTGGCAGTTTTCTTCGCCACTGCGTTTATGGCGACGTTTGAAGAGAGCCTCGGCCGGAGTTTCGATCAGACAGCAGAACAGAATTGCTGCAATCAGCAGCGCAAGCGTGAGGGCAGGACCGGCATGATTGGCAGCG
>CAZMWO010000465.1:0-3309 GCA_964569565.1 uncultured bacterium
TAACCGATCCGTCGGCAACCGGCGGTAACTTCGGCCTCGTTGTCGAAGAACTGGTTAATACCGGTCGCGATCTCGGCTTTATCACCGGTACCAGCAATCATGTTTCTGATGTTATCACCGGCGCTCCGATTCATGTTAAGTCTCTGCCGACGCTGGTCGGGTCGATCGATCTCAATCCGGCACTGACTCCAGAGACTGATCTGCAGTCGCTCAATTCAACCCGTCTGTCGAATCCCGGTGTCAACCTTGGTTACATACGCATCACCGACAAAGCCGGGCGTTTTGCCGCAATTGACCTGCGCGGCAGTAAAACTATCGACGATATTCTAACCAAAATCAATAATCCGGCTAACGGCATCTATGTCGAAGCCCGTATCAGTGCTGATGGAAAAGGCCTTGAGATAATCGACAAGAACCATGGGGCTGCCGGTAAACTTGAAGTCATTGATATCGACAGCACTTCAGCTGCCGATCTCGGTATTACCGGCCGCACCGTCGATCATATTCTGCTTGGTAAAGACGTTGACCCGGCCATCAGTCTGACGACTCCTGTCAGCGCTCTGAACGGCGGTGCCGGCGTTCCTCTCGGCAAGGTGTATGTGCAGAGCGGCAGTTACTCCGGCGAAATCGATCTGACGGGAGTAACCACTGTCGGTGAGATGCTTGATAAACTGTCGAACACCGATAATAACTTCAACATGCAGGCCTGGATATCAGAAGACGGCAAACGCATCAATCTCACCAACACCATGGGCGAGCCTTATATCAAGGTGCGTGACGCCGGCGGCAAAAGCCCCAATACCGCATCTTCCCTCGGCCTCGGCAACACTCCCTCTATCTTCACAACCCTGATGGATCTGCGTGACAATCTGCTGCGCAATGACGCGAAGGCGATTTCCGAAGAAAGCATAAAAAAGATAGATGAAGATCTCAAAAGAGTGCTTGATCTGCATGCTGAGGTCGGTAGCAAGACTAATCGAGCAACTGCTGCCAAAGAAAAACAGGAAACTATTACTTTAAACCTAAAGAAAATGCTCTCATCTGTCGAAAATATAGATATGTCAGAAGCCATCATCAAGATGACCGAGTATGAAACTGCTTATCAGGCGGCTCTACAGGTAGGTTCGCGAATTATGCAGATGTCACTGCTGGATTTCCTCGGATAAGTAAGGAACGACCCAAGGTATGAAGATTTCGACCTCAAGATTCGGAAAAATTGAAATTAGCAAAGATGAGATCATCACCTTTGAAGAAGGTCTGCTTGGGTTCGGTGAATACCACCAGTATGTCGTTCTCAACGCTGACGATGGTAGTCCATTCCGCTGGTTACAATGTGTAGATGACGGAAATCTGGCATTTGTAATCATTGAGCCCCTAAGTTTCATGTTTGAATACGACATCGAAATAGCGGACTCAGATGCTGGTTTTATCAGTTTAGAACGCGCTGAAGATGCGGTTCTCTACGTTATTGTGACGATTCCGGCCAACCCGAGTGATATGACAGCTAACCTGCAGGGACCGCTGGTTATAAATGCTGCCAATCGCAGAGGACGCCAGATCATTTCCAGCAATTCAAGGCATTCAGTCAAGGCCCGCATTCTTGATGAAATGGAAAAGCGTGCCGCCAAGCTCAAGGAAGTCCAGGATTCGCTCGACTCAAAACCTGGGGAGGGCGAGAGCTGATGCTTGTACTTACAAGAAAGATAAATGAAAAGATCATCATCGGCGATGATGTCGAGATCGTTCTGGTCGATATTGGCAAGGATCAAGTAAAAATAGGCATCAACGCGCCAAGAAGTGTCAAGGTTCATCGCTGGGAAGTCTACGAAGAAATCCAGAAGGAAAACCGCGAAGCCGCCAAGACAACGTCTCTTGATCAACTCAAGAGCCTGCCTCAGGATATTCTTAAAAGTTTCGGAAAAAAAGATAACAAAGTAAAAAAGCAATAAAATGCGAGAAAAGCGGAGAATAAGGAAGAAAAATGGCTTTGATTGTCGGAAACAAGGTTAATGTTTGTTGACTTCAGTTTCCGATGAATAATGTAGATGGGGAAAAAAATAAGCTTCGAAGCTAAAAACGGATTGAACCCCCCAACAGTCATGGAGGCAAACCTATGGCCCTGCGTATTAACTCAAATGTTACGGCTCTGAACGCTCACAGTAACCTGGTTAAGAATGACAACAGGTTGTCGAGTTCAATCGAGCGACTGTCCTCAGGCTTGAGAATCAACCGCGCGTCCGACGACGCAGCCGGTCTGACCATCTCTGAGAAACTGCGCACGCAGGTGCGTGGTATCACCCGGGCCAGAATGAACGTTCAGGACGGCATCAGTCTCATTCAGACGGCGGAAGGCGCTCTTAACGAGATTCACAGCATGCTGCAGCGTATGCGTGAACTGGCTCTGCAGTCGGGCAATGACACTCTTACCAGCACTGACCGCCTTGAAATCCAGAAAGAGATTTCCCAGCTCAAAGAAGACATCAACAGAATTTCTTACGGTACTGAATTCAATACCAGAAAACTGCTTGATGGTTCGGGCACCGCTGTCATTTCCACCAGCGATCCGAAAAACCTCGATGGCGTAGTTGTTGGCGAAGTTCTTACCTTCTCTGACTTTTCAGTCGTAGTTTGGCCGAAATCGGAATATATTCCCGGTATCGGCTATAAAACCTATTCAGGCACTCCTGAACATCAGCGTTCAGCTATTTTTGTAACCACTGATGGTGAAATTGCTACTTCTTCAACCACACTGGCTTCACTTGCCAACTTCTACGACAAGAACAACCATTTTATTCTCGACCTGCCCCAGACTCTTTACCTACAGGGCGATAACAGCCAGGGCGAAATAGTCGTCAGCAAAGATCTTACTCTTGGTCAGTTGACCGAAAGAATCGAAGCGGCGATGACCCTCGACCAGCTTGGCAAGGGTCTTGATTTCGAAGGTTCCGAGGCTTTTATCAGTGACAGCGGCGACGATAACGGTCAGATAACTGTTATCTCCGGTCGCAACGGCGAGCTTGGCCGCATCAATTTCACCGGCGAAGAATCACTGGTCAAGGCTTTGGGCTTCCAGGCCGTAATTCCGGCCGAAGACCCGGTTTATTCAATTGCAGTAACCAATCTCGGTGTTCCGTTTGGCGAGCGCACTACTCTTACCACGCAGATTGCCGGTCATCGCGCCATGGGTCTGATCGAAGGCATCGACCTGATGTTCGAACCTCCGCAGTCAGCCAACGCAGTTACCAAGGGTGCTGTGCTGGGTATTTCTCTGCCGGTTGACGTCGACTTTACGGTAGATGATTCTGTTCC
>CAZMWO010000466.1:0-3304 GCA_964569565.1 uncultured bacterium
CCTGGGTGAGCGTCTGGTCCATCTTGATGGTAATCGGACTTTTGGCGGTCATTTCACCGCTGGTCAGGTGGGCCTTGATGATCTTTCTCGTGAGATTTAACGACATTTCCTTCTCCTTGGCTTCAATCTTTTTGTTCGCTTCTAAAGCAACTCCCTTTTCTGCTCGCAGAAAAGGGGGTCTGATTCACGATTTTTCAGTTTTGCGGTACAAGCATGCGGTCGGGCTGCCTCGTCACAACTGCTCGCTGTCAGTTGCCGGGGTGGTCACGGCCTCTTTCCTGAATTCGATATTCTTGAGAGGAACATCGACGATAATGTCTTCATTACCATCGAGTTCTGCGGGCGCCAGCGGGTCTCTGCCAGCCGAGAGAATCTTGACCAGGGCGATGGTCGTGTGATCCGGGCAGTTACCTTCTTCGTCCTGTTCGTAGCCACATTCGGGGCAACGGTAGATATCCGGCATGAAAGAAGCGGATTTATCAGCTTCCTGAAGAAACATCGGCTCCTGCTGCTTGACTTCTACCGGCTGATCCTTAGCGCCCTTTTTGGCGCGGGTCTTGACTTTGTCGCGCGAGGCAGTGGCTTTGGCCTTGCTTTCCTGGGCAAATACGCGGCGCGCGGGCCCGAGCGGAATCACATCAGGAACAGAAAACCCTGCGCCGGCAACGGCAAACAGGGCTATCGCAAAATAACGTTTTCTGTCAGTCATTTTCCTGAATTATCTGCATGACAGCTGCCGCGTCTTTGGCCTCGAGCAGCGAATTTTTGAAATCATCGCTGCGCAGCAGGCGTGAAATCTTGGCAAGAAGCTTGAGATAAGGACCGCCTGAAGATACCGGAGCAAGTAGCATGAAAATGATATTGACCGGCGCGTTATCGATCGCTTTAAAATCGATGCCTTCTTCCGATCTGAAAAAAGCCACCGTAAGATCTTTGATGGCGCTCGAACGTGCGTGTGGCATCGCGATACCACCACCTACGCCTGTAGTTCCAAGCTTCTCTCTTTCAAAAAGGGCATCCTTGAGAGCCGCCGGCTCTTTGATAGCTCCCGTTTTCTCGAGCGAGGAAATGAACTTTTCGATCGCCTGATCTTTATTCTCTGCTTCGAAATTGAGGAAAACCAGGTTTTCCTTCAGTACGTCAACCAATTGCATTATTTTTACCCTCCGGGTAGATGAGGTTTATGATGTGATTATACGAACAGGAATTCAGGAATGCAATAATTTTTGCAGCCTTTGCAAAAAATGTTTTGGCAACCATCACTCGATATTCACCAGCAACAGGTTTACCGTCTGGCCGCGCACTACCCGCAAAACCGCCTGAGAACCAGATTTAAGCTGAGCCGCCACCTGTTCGAAATCCTGATCGTTGAGTACCGGCGCCCGGTTGATCTGCTGAATTACATCGCCCGGCCGCAACCCTGCCTTGCCGGCCGGCGAATCTGGCGAAACCATGGTAATCACGCATCCCTGGTCAACAAAAAGCGAATAGCGACGGGCCAGAGTTGCATCGACTTTTTTGACAGTAACGCCAAGAGGGCTTTTACTGGCTGGGTTCTCCCAGAATTCAACATCGAACACACCGGTCTTGCCCTTGCGGAATATTCTGATCTGGCCTTTTTCGCCGACTCTCTGTTCGTCAAGTACTGAATGAAAATCATCAAGCCCCTTGATCACCTGCCCGCGTATGGCGACGATAACGTCACCTGGCACGACCCCGGCACCATGCGCGGCCGAATCTTTGACAACCTCCGTTACCAGCACACCTTCGAGCGGAATTTCGAAGTATTTCGCCAGTTCGGGGGTGATGGCCTGAACGGTCACACCAAGAAAAGCCTTTTTGACTCGCCCGTAGGCCATAAGGTCGCCGACTATGCGTTTGGCGAGATTGACGGGAATAGCGAAGCCGATTCCCTGCCCGTAAGGTATGATCGCGGTATTGATACCGATCAGTTCGCCGCTGGTATTGAGCAGCGCGCCGCCAGAGTTCCCTGGGTTGATCGAGGCGTCGGTCTGAATGAGGTCTTTGTAGCTGCGTTCACGATCGACCGAGAGGTCGCGGTTAACGGCAGAGACAACGCCAGTGGTGACGGTTATGCCGAGCCCGAAAGGATTACCGATGGCAACCACCCACTCGCCCACACGGAGGGCTGAGGAGTCACCGATCGGAACATGCGGCAGCACCTCGTCTGCGTCAACCTTCAGCACGGCGAGGTCGGTACGCATATCCTTACCGATGACCCTGGCCTTGTAATCTTTGCCGGAAGTCAGCTTGACCAGAATCTCGTCAGCACCGGCAATAACGTGTTCGTTGGTCAGCAGATGACCTTCGGGGCTGATAAGAACGCCTGAGCCGTTACCACGCCTCGGAATTACGTTATTGAAGCCCATAAAATCATCTTCGAACAGATGCCCGAAGAAACGGTCGAGAAAAGGGTCGCCAAAGCCGTTGCGCCGACGCGCGCGCACATAATGTACCGACTCGATGGCGACAACGGCCGGGCTGACGCGCTCGGCGATGTCAGCTATCAGCGAAGTGCCAAAAAGCTCAGGCGGAGCCGCCTGAGCCTGAGAAATTGCCACAACGGCAAACAACAGCAACGCAACAGCGATTCTGATGGTTTTCATTTTCATCTCCGGTTCGACAGATCATTAACCAGTCTGAGTTCAGGGGTGTAACCGATCTGGGGCTGACTCTGCCCCTGATGCGACCGGTTGAATTCTTCGAGTTGAAGCAGAAACTGATCTACTTCTGATGCAGACACAGTCTCAAGCGTCTGACTCGAAACCGGTTGCGCATTATCAACGCGGGCGGCCAGCTGGCCGCCGGTCGCCGGCCGCACCGGTCTCGTTGCAAATGGCGTAGAATGATCTACCTGCAGCAGAAACACAAACATGACAAGACAGGCCAGTGATACAGCTAGCTCGACCGGCTGCAACAGGCGATCGAACAGGCGGGCAAACCAGCCCGTCTCATCATCTGGTTCTGTTCTGGTCTCTGCTTCAGCAACGCCCGACATGATGGCAGAATGCAGCACTGCGGGATACTCAGGCTCAGGCATTTCGGCCATCAGCTCAAGAATTTCACTGCGCCGCTTCATGTCGGTTGCGCAATCTGGGCAGCGGCTGGCATGCATCAGCACATCCTGCCAGGCAGAGGCATCTTCCGGGATGCCTTTATCAAGAGCATCGAGATATATGCAGCACTTTTTCATTCAAGTCTCCCCTGCACATAAGCCTGCAAGGATTCCTGCAGAATCCTGCGTCCACGATTGATCCGGGACTTCACTGTTCCCAGCGGCACT
>CAZMWO010000467.1:0-3279 GCA_964569565.1 uncultured bacterium
CCATTCACCTGACCTATGTCTCATCGTTCGACCACGTTCTCGGCCGCCTGCTCGGCAACTGTCTGCTGGTCGGGGTCTATACCGTCCTGGCCACACTCGGCTGCGCCATTGTGCTCTGGCACGAAGGCGCCTGGAGTTGGGTGTTCGTTCTCGGTGCCTGGTCGATTTTTCTCAAGCTCTGCATTATCTGCGCTTTCTGTTCGCTGTTCGCAAATCTTTTCGGCTCTGCCGTATTCGCCTCACTGATGACGGTTTTCATCTGTTTTGCGGCAGAATACGCATCATACCCGCTGGCGATGATGCGACGCGGCGCCACTGTCGTGCCTGAGAGCATTTCGCGACTGGTATACCATCTTCTGCCGAACTTCGACAAAATCGACCTCAAATACGCAGCAATTCATGGCGAAAACGTAGCTTTCATGCTGCTTGCCGAAATTACTCTCTATGCGCTTCTCTACATGGCTGTCATCTTTATTCCATCCTGGAGGATTTTTGCACGCCATGAGCATTGAGAAGTTTCTGCAGCGCTTCGCCTGGCCTGTCTTTGTCGTGTTTTTTGCGCTGATGCTCTACATGTCGTATAACTTTGGCAGCGATAGTCCTTCCTGGCGCAGCGGGCTTGCATTCGTGCCGCAGCCTGAATACGTGGCGCGCATGAGCGGCACCTACCGCCCGGCCGTCGCTCTGTTCTTTCTGATGCGCGGGGCTCTCGAAATATCTGGCGAAACAGCTCACAAAATGGACATGGTAATCAAGCTGTTCAACCTTTCGCTTGAGCTAGACCCCAAACTGGTTCAGGCCGCATTTCTCGGCGGTGTTGTCGCGCCGACAACCGAGGAGAGTCTGCGCAAGAGCATCGCATTTCTTGAAAAGGCCTGCGAACTCAACAAAGACAACTGGCGCATCCCCTATTGGACCGGCTACAGCCATCTTGAACTCGGCAATATCAATAAGGGCGCCGAATACTACTGGAAAGCTTCGCTGCTGGCGAGTGCCCCGCGGTTTCTCCGCTATTCTGCCGCCAACCTGCCGATCGAAGGGCGTACTCTCGAGAGTTCAATTGTTGAGACAGAAGGCATGCTCGAGTCGGTAGACAACGACGATTCGCGCGAATGGATCGGGCAACGCCTGATCTGGCTGCAGACAATGCTGCTGCTCGAGCACAAGGCCCGCGATTTTAAGAACCAGGTCATGCGCTATCCGCTCGATCTTAACGAACTGGTTGAACGCGGCCTGATCAAGGAAATCCCCAAAGACACCTTCGGCAACGGCTTTTATCTGGTTCACCCCGGCGACCCCGACAAAGGCTACATGGTTCGCAGCCTCTGAGGCCTTACGGCTGATCCATAGCTTATTAAATTCTGTATCTGCAACTTCGCGCAGGATGCCGGTTCATAATGTATTGTTTCACAAGCAGGAGCAATTGAGTTATACTGGCGGCAATGCTGCTCAAACATAAAAAGACGACCGCAACGACGCTGGTTGAGATTCTTATCGCAACAACGATACTGGCATTCACTCTGGCCCCTATCGTAGCCATGTTTACCTTCGCCTCGCGCAGCATGGGGTCGAGCGTACACCGCATTCAGGCGCAGTTTCTCGCCCATGCCGTTCTCGAATCGCTCAAGGCCGAGGCACATCGCCACCCTGCCGCCATCAACAGCTATTCACACCGGTTCGAAGTTTCTCCCGTGCGCAAGCCACTTGGGTTCTTTTCGACCTCGAGCATACCTTTTTTCAACAACGTGCTCGGCCCCGACAAACCGATCACCCCGGATTCCCCGCTTTATGACGAGTTCAGCCAGTTTCACATCATGGTCACCGTGTACAGCGGTGACAATGCAGTAGAATTTAAAGTCACCGTCGGCTGGACCTACGAAGGCAAAGATCAGAAGCTTGAGTTGCACGGAGGCATCGACGCGAAGCCTCACCGCTTTACCCGCTTAGAGCGCTATTGATGTTGAGCGAGACCATGTCAGACAACCCCCAAAGACCGCTGAAGACCAGACGCCATGGCTTTACGCTGGTCGAAGTCGTCATCAGCGTCGCGCTTTTTGCCGGGCTTATCATAGTGGTCAGCTCGATGTATTCTTTTGTCCGGCGTACTTTCACGCGCGTCGACAGCAAAAGCGCCGCCAGCTCCGAAATTGAACGTTTTCTGCTGCGCCTTGACTCAGAACTGCGCACAGCGACTGATGTGACGGTGCCTTCTTCTGATGCGCGTTCCAGTTGCCTGACTTTCGTTAACCAGGCCGGCAACGAAATCAGCTATGAGCATACCGACGACGGAACCGTCTTGCGCACCGACTATCAGAGCGATACCCAGCGCGAAATAATGCATAACGTCGCCAGTTTGACTTTTTCGCGGCACTCGCGCGGCATGGTTGAAATATCGATCAACATAGGTCAGGTGCCGGTTCTGACCGCCATCCACGTCTGGAACCTGCCATGAAAAACACTCAAAAAGCGTCCTCAGGCATGGCGATTCCACTTGTTCTCGGCTTCATTTTCGTCGCCACCCTTCTCGGCACTACGCTTCTCTTTCTCTCGAAAACCCGCGGAGCCGACACGATCAGAACGGTCGGCCGCTTTCAGCACCAGCATCTCACGCAGATGGGAGTCAGCGAAGCGCTCGCCATCATCAAACCGCTGCGTATGACCGAAGTGATCGCCAAACGGGGGCCGCGCTGGAGATTCAACACCTCGCAGCAGGAATTCGGCAATGCCACCGCCTGGTGCGAAGTCAAGGTCGAAACCCGTGGTGAAAGCGAACTTGAGATAACCTCGACCGGCTTCTGGCAGGAACGTGATGCCCCACCCCGCCGCCGCAGTTTCTCGTGCGTGGCCCGTTATAATGAGACCAGAGGTTCAGATTCGAATGGTTACCGCACCCTGGTAAAAATCGAAGGTGAATGGAAAGTCGGCCGCTTCAGTGAAGAGTTGCCGGAAAGTGCCGGCGAATGACCACCTTTACTTCATATCTGCGCCAGGCAAACCTGATTGCGTTAAAAGAATATCTCGACAGCCATAGCGAACCGGTCTGGGAATGCGAACTTATCAGAGTCGCTTTTATTGATGCCGACCTGATCAGCGGCAGTGCACTCGATATGTATCGCTGGCATTTTGTGCTTTTCCACCTGCTCTATCTGCTGGTGCCGGAATATGCCGGGAGCAACCGCTATCTGCACATTCATTTCATGCGCACCTGCGTCAGAGAATACCCGGCAACCGGCAGCTGCCGGCATTTTGACGATGATCGGGTTGAATTCTGCGCGGCGA
>CAZMWO010000468.1:0-3272 GCA_964569565.1 uncultured bacterium
CGGCACCGAGGCCGTAGGCGATCGACTGTGCAAAGGTATATTGTCGGATTACCAGAAACAGCGCACATCCGAGAATCGCACAGTTAACCGTTATCAGCGGCAAAAAGATGCCCAGCGTAAGATAGAGCAGCGTGCTGACACGCTCTACCACCATTTCGATGATCTGCACGAAAGCAGCGATAACCACGATAAAAGCTATATACTGCAGGTATTCAAGCTCATACGGAACCAGCAGCTTGTGATAAACCAGCCAGTTGATGGGAGCGGTAAAGGTCGACACAAAAATAACCGCGGCGCCGAGCCCGAGTGAGCTCTTGAGATCTTTGGATACGGCCAGAAATGAGCACATCCCCAGGAAGTTGGTGAGCAGAATGTTGTTGGTAGTGATCGCCGCGAAAAAAATGATGAAGGGGTGAACGTTCTGTATGTCCATGCCTTACCTCTTTTCTCCGCCGGATTTAAAAGCCCTGACAATCCAGATATAGGTGGCGAGCGCAAAAAAGCCGCTCGGTGCGATCACCATCATGTTCCACTTCGTCCAGTCAGCCGGAATCACCTGCATGCCGAAAAAAGTGCCGAGACCGAGTGGTTCGCGAATCATCGCGATCGGCAGCAGAACCAGCGAATAGCCGATACCGGCGCCGACGCCGTCGAGGATTGAATCGACGGGTTTGTTGGCCATGGCGTAGCCTTCGGTGCGGCCCATGACGATACAGTTGGTGATGATCAAACCGACGTAGGGACCAAGCTCATTGCTGATTTCAGGCAAAAAGGCGTCGAGAACGATTTTGATAAAGATTACATAGGCAGCGATAATCAAAACCTGAATGATCATACGCACCTGTCGCGGAATCACGTTACGCATCAACGAAACGGTAAAACACGACATGGCCAGCGTAAATATCAGGCCAAGGCACATTACCAGTGTGTTTTTAACGAGGTTGGTAACGGCGAGAGCAGAACAGATGCCCAGAATCTGCCCGATTACCGGGTTTTCTTCCCACAGCATTCTTTTGAGGGCAGCAAAGCCCTTGACCGGAAGCTTGCTCACTTGCTGTTGCCTCCCTGTTGCAGGCTGGCAAAGTGAGCCAGCGATCTGTTGACTATTTTCTCAATAGCGCTTGAAGTGCCGGTAGCACCGGTTATGCCATCTACCTCATCAGCACGGGTCATGGCACCTTCTGCGACCATGCGCAGATAAAGACCATCCGGGCGTTTTTCGGCAAAGGATTTTCCGTTGAAGCGCGCCTTGAATTCGGGCTCGCTGATACGACCGCCAAGCCCCGGAGTTTCACCGTGTTTGGTAAACTCTATGCCTTTTATCTGCAGGCTTTTAGCATCAACGGAGATAAAGCCGATGATGTTATCCCAGAAGCCCTGGCCTGAAAAGGCAAAAACAAACATTTCATCACCTGCATTCCGGCGACGATAACATTCAAACACAGCATCAGCAGCAAATTTCACCGGTTCGGTCTGTTCGGAGAACAGGGCCGGAACATCTGAATCAGCGACCGGCCGTTCTGCCGCCATCAGGCCAAACAGGCCAAGAATCACGCGTTGCCTGGCAACACTGCGGTTAAGCTCGATACGATCCTTCAAAACAGCATTTATACCACTGACGAGAAGGGTGAACAAGGCAGTCACTGCAACAGTAAACAGAAGGGTTTTAATCTTTTCGCTCATGCTGCCGCCTTTCGTGATTTTTCCAGATTGGTCACAGCAATTTCGATGAGCGGGCCAAATGTATTGCCAAGCAGTATGGCAAACATGAAACCGGCGTTGAAAGCGGAAAGACTGCGAATAATGGCAGCCAGAAAGCCAATCAGAATGGCGTAAAGCCAGCGGGCGGTATTGTTTATCGGCGCGGTGATCGGCTCGGTTGCCATAAAAATCGAAGCGAACAGAGTGCCTCCGCCAAAAACGTTGATCATATAGCCCTGCCAGAGAGGCAGCGTATCAAGACCAAGCAGATGCAGAATGAATTTCGCGATAAATAAACCCAACAGTGGTCCGACCAGCAGTGGAATGAAAATGACTTTCTGGTATAACAGCCAGGCCAGGGCCAGCAGAAGAAGAATTGAACTTGTTTCACCGATGCAGCCATTGATATTGCCGACAATCAGGCGTTTGAGTTCGATCTTGTCGAAAGCCTGCAACACCCGGTCTGCTTCGGCCTGGTTCTGTGCGGCGAGAGCTTCGCGACGCACCTGATTGAGACGCTTTACCGAAGTAAGGGTTGTCGCACTGGTGACAGCATCGATGTTATACATGCTCGAATCAACATCGGCGGTGCGGGTGACCGGAGCGTAAGCGGCAAAGCCGGCGGCCCCGCCCTGAAATGGCACATACCAGCTGGCTGCCAGCGCAGCCGGAAAGCTGATATACAAAAAGCAGCGGCCGACCATGGCCGGGTTGAAAATGTTCTTGCCGAAGCCGCCAAAGACCATCTTGCCGAAAACCATGCAGAAAAAAGCACCAACGCCTATCATCCAGAAAGGGACGTTCGGCGGCGAGATAAGAGCAAGAAGCGCTCCGGTGACCAGCGCAGACGCTGAAGCCGGCTTGTTTTCGCGGCGGGTAAAGAGGTATTCAGCCAGCCAGCAGCAGAACATGGAAAAGGCAGCATAAACGGCTGAACGCCAGCCAAAATTATAGACGGCTCCGGTCAGCGGCAGGCTGAGCGCAATGAGCATGCTTATCTGCGGTTTCTGATACAGCACATACTGTTTAAGAAAATTTGACATGGTGCCCCTGTGTTTAATTTATGCTGCCATGATAATTAATAGACTGTGATAAAGTCAAACCTGCTGTTAAAGGCTGGAGAACAGGTTGTCGAGAGCTTTGAGGCAGTCGAGAGGATTCGACAGGTTCAAGGCATGACCGGCATCGGGCAGGCGGCTGACCTTTACCGCAGGCAGTTTTTCGAGCAGCGCAACCTGCCGGTCTGGCGCGCAGACCTTATCGGCTTCGCCGAGCAGAACCTGAACCGGGCATTTGATTTCAGGCAGGCGCACATGCACTTCCGTCAGGCTCCGCAGCATAGCATTTTTGTCAGTTATCATCGCCATCAGACTCTCGAATCTGGTGTAGCGCGGCATCCAGATTTCGAGATATTCATCGCTGACCTTGCCTGGTGCAAAAACCCGCTCGAGGTGCTGCTGCATTTTGGTCTGCGACAGCAGCGGCATGAGAATACCCAGCAAAGTGCCAACAATAGCGCCTCTGGCGAGTTCGGGCAATGATGAGGGATTTTCGAAAAGGTCTTCGGGAGT
>CAZMWO010000469.1:0-2956 GCA_964569565.1 uncultured bacterium
ACCGGTAATCGAAGGATTCATAGAGCGCAACAGCTCAACTGGATCTTTATAAGCCTTGAGTTCAATTTTCTCAAGCGAGATTGAATCCTGTGTTCTTTCGAAAATCCCTTTGTAAGTAGCTCTTTCGGCATCGACCGCGAGGTCAGGAAGCCTGAACGCCTGATTATCGGCCGGCTCACTCTGCGCTGCTGCCATAATTGTCGTCAATCCGAACACAACCAGTAACAAAACTCTGACTCCAGAACCGAACTTTTTCATCTCTACCCCCATACATCTACTTCTCGATCTTGTATATATGACACACAACAGTCGTTGCAGAAAATTTATATCATACTTAACGCTACCTAGCAAACCAACATTTCACTAAAAACTTAAACTATTCAAATAAATCAGCTACTCATGATGTCTTTAACGCAGCACAACACTACCAAACACTACTCAAAGCTTGAGTTTTAATTCTCAGCATTTCCCGGCGAAGAGTCTAAGCCTTGTCAGCACCGGCCCAAAGTTTGCTTCATAATGTAGTGCAAATTCGTCCGGCGATATGATAGGATTCGGGTATCACAAATATATATCCGAGAGAAATGACAATGACTGACCAGGAAATAATGGATTGGTTCGAAAAAGCGGCAGCTTTTCACAGAAAAAGGGCGCCCGGTCTGGTGATCGGCATAGCCATGGTCTCAGCCTGCAGTGAACGGCTGGGCGAGGTAAAAGACAAAGTCAACGCGATCTGCGAATCGATATTGTGTCTGAGCGACGTCATTCAGCTGATGACCGGCTGCACCCTCGGCAATCGTTATCTTAAATCATATGAGAAGCTTGGCCGCTTTGCTTTGACCCTGTATGACCGCGCTGACGGCCGGGGAGTCAGAGGTAGCATCGATGTAACCAAAGTGTCAGAGCAGGAAACGCCTGAGCTGTACAAGTTTTTCATGCGCACACGCTCAGCCGAAGTCAAGGCTGGCGGCGAAGCCCGTCTCAAATCAGGTGAGCAGGTGATAAAAGAGTTTCTGCCGGTGCGCAACCGCATCATACGCCTCGAAGACGTTTATCTCGAAAAGTATGGAAAAGGCGTCATGCTGCCGGCTGCTCGCTGCAAAACCTGCCAAGAATCATTTTTGCGACAGAACAACGAAGAAGAATGCGGCGTCTGCCGCGGCGAAATGCGCTACTACCGCCCCGCCTGAACGCAAACCAGATTACACAGGCTATTCACATTCTGCGCGGAGCCCGCTTGTCGCCCTGCGTAGCTTCAGCGAAGCAGGGGGCAGGCGAAGTCGCAGCATCCATCTTGCGTAGCCGCCAGAGCGAAGCAGGGTCACTCAAAATAAAACCTGCGCCATCTGCGTAATTGGCGGATAGCTTTTCTCTTCTTCCTCTCCGCGCCTCTGCGGCTCTGCGTGAGAATTCGATTACGATTACGTGCACGAGCACGAGCACGAGCACGAATAAATTACGCTGATCTGCGTAATCTGTGCAATCGGCGGATTATCTTCTCTTTCGCAGTTTTGCGAGGTGGCCTTACTTGCGGTCGCTGCCTGAGTAGCCGCCGAAGCGGCTCAGATACTGGGCGCGAGCATATACCGCCGGGTTGCCTGACTGAGTAAGGCTCAGCCTGCCCCTGAAGTCGCCGATGCTTTCGTAGTCGTGTTTCTGCATCCACTCTTCGATATCGCGCAGCATCTTCGGCAGACATGAGGCACCTTGCTGGTAAAACACCGAAGCCATCTGCACCGCATGCGCACCGGCCAGCAGCATCTTTACTACCTGCCCGGCATTGTGAATGCCGGTCGAAGCTGCGATCGGGCAGCCAAGACGCGGGCTGAGAATGCCGACCCAGCGCAGCGGCAGCAGATACTCGCCTTCGCCGCTCAATGGCGAGGCTTCTATCAACGCTTCCTTTTCGATATCGATATCTGGGTTGGCGAAGCGGTTAAACAGCGTTATACCAGCTATTTTCTCGCCGGCAAGAGCGTTGCATACCGCTGCCAGATCAGAAAAATAGCTGCTGATCTTCACAGTCACCGGCACTTTTACCCGACCAGCAACTTCGCGCACAGCGTTGAGATAAAAGCTGCGATTGCTTTCAGCCGTATTCATCGGATCGCAGGGCATGACGAAAAGATTGAGCTCTATCGCGTCAGCGCCGGCGTCTTCTACCTGCGAAGCGAACTGCAGCCAGTCACCGGCCGACACACAGTTGATGCTGGCTACAATAGGAACTTTGCTCGCTTTGCGGGCTTCACCTATCAGCCGGCCATAATTCGACAGAACCTGATCGCGAATCTTGTAGTCGAAGTAATCGAGAAACTCCTCGAAATGCGCTGAAGTCTTCGTCTGCGCAACCTGGTTGTATTCGTTGACAATCTCTTCTTCAAAAACTGATTTAAGCACGATAGCGCCGGCGCCGTTCTCAGAGAATTCTCTGATTTTATCAGGGCTGGCAGTCAGACTGCTGCTGGCCACTATCAGCGGGTTAGCGAGTTCGAGTCCGAAAAATTTTGTCTTCAAGCTGGTCATTTGCTTATTTCCTGTCACTTCTTCGCGTATTTTTCCTGGAGATAACGGTGCATGGAAGCGGCGGCACGCCGGCCATCGCCCATGGCAAGAATAACAGTCGCGCCGCCCCTGACGATATCGCCACCGGCAAATATTTCGGGAACCGACGACTGCATGGTTTCTTCGTTAACTTCGATAGTGCCGTAACGTGTCATCTTGAGACCGGGCAGACATGCGGGAATCAACGGATTCGGCGAAACCCCGATCGCAACGATCACGAGATCAACATCGAGCTCGACGATATCACCATCGATCGGAACCGGCCGTCGACGCCCGGAAGCGTCTGGCTCACCCAGCTTCATGCGCTGCAATCTCGCTTTGGCAACCCTTCCCGTCGCATCCGACAGATATTCGACCGGGTTGGCGAGATTCATGAATTCGATGCCTTCTTCCA
>CAZMWO010000469.1:2966-3264 GCA_964569565.1 uncultured bacterium
GCGTGCTTGATCTCTTCGACGCGGGCCGGCATTTCTTCGAGCGAACGACGGTAAATGATGATCGAGCGTTCGGCGCCAAGCCGCTTTGAGGTGCGCACCGCATCCATCGCGGTGTTGCCGCCGCCGATGACGGCCACGCGTTTGCCCAGCATCACCGGGGTGTCGGAGTCGCTCTGGTTCGCATACATCAGGTTGACGCGGGTCAGATACTCATTCGACGACATGACTCCGTTAAGGTTCTCACCCGGAATATTCATAAAATTCGGCAGACCGGCGCCGCTGCCGACAAAAAAGGCCT
>CAZMWO010000470.1:0-3264 GCA_964569565.1 uncultured bacterium
CCTGGTCGCATGTCAGAGCTGCAGGCGACAGTGACGAACTGTCTTCTTTGACCGCAGAAGAGAAGCAATGGCTCGCGCAGAATCCAGGCAAACTCACACTCTGGTTTAACGACAGTTACCCGCCAATCGAGTATGCCGGCGAAGACGATGAGTTTGTCGGACTTGGAGCAGATGTGATTGCGCTCGTCGAAAAGAGGCTCGGGCACAGCTTCAAAAAGGTAAAATCAGATGACTGGAACGTTCATCTCAAGGCCCTTGAAGCTGGACGCTGCGCAATAGCGCCAACGATAATCGAAAACGCAGAGCGTTCGCAATATGCATTTTTTACGACATCTTATACCCGGGCACCGGTGGTGATTATCGGCGCACAAAGCCTTGGTTCTGGCCTGACCATCAAAGATCTTGCGGGCAAAAAAGTCGCAGTGGTCTCGGGCTTCGCAACCGAGAGCTATATGCGCGGGTTTCAGGCCAATGGCATCGATATAGTTCTCGTTGAAGACGTATCCGAAGGCCTTCGCAGTGTGGCTTTCGGGCAGGTCGACGCCTTTGTCGAAAACCTGGCTGTGGCATCCTATTACATAAGTCATCACGGCATTTCCAACCTGAAGGTAGCCGGAATCACGGATTATCTTTTTGAATGGCGTATCGCTGTAAGCAAAAAATACCCGCTGTTGTTCAGCTCTATTCAAAAGGCTCTCGACGACATTTCGCCCGAAGAACTCTCGGCGGTCAATAATAAATGGATCACCCTGAAAACGGAACAGGGCATTTCTCCTGAAACGATGCGCAATCTAAAGATTGCTGCAATCTTCGTTCTGGCTCTCATGCTTGGGATGGCGCTGATCTCGATACTTCTGAAACGCAGTCTCAACGAAAAAATCAGCAGCCTCGAACAGGCTCATAAACAGCTGGCAATCAGTGAGGCCAGATTCCGCTCGCTTTTCATGCACGCTCCTCTGCCTCTGATGGAAATGGATCGTAACTACCAGAACATCTGTGTAAATAAGTCTTTTGTCGAGACCTTCGGTTACACCAATGACGAGATCAAATCGCTCGATGACTGGTGGCCACTGGCCTACCCTGATGAAGAATACCGCAAGGTCGGGCAGACGAGATGGCCAGTTGCCATCGAGCACGCAATATCTACCAACAACGTTATTGCTCCTCAGGAATTCAGCGTAACCTGTAAAAATGGCGGAGTTAAGAATGTCCTTATCGGAGCCAGCATCATCGAAGACAAAATCCTCGGCACTCTCTATGATGTCGGCGAACTGAAAAGAACTCAGGAACAGCTGCAAAAAAGCCTGCAGTGCTTCGAAGAGCTTTTCGAACTGGCGCCGTTTCCCTGCATAATCACCGACCTCAGCGGCCGCTACATAATGGCGAATCAGCATTTCTGCGAGCTTGTCGGAAAAACGCCCGAAGAAATCATCGGCAAACCAATATCTTCTTTCGAGCGCTTCTCTGATTCCGACCAGTTCAAAAGTGTGCAAAAGCAGATCATAAAATCCGGCGTCATCACATCAGGCGAGATGGCCGTCAGCATCAATGGCAAAAAGCACCATCTGCTCTTCTCCAGCAAAACGATCGACTGGAATGGCCAGAAGTCGATTTTGTCAGCTTCGGTAGATATTTCAGAGCGTAGACAGGCTGAAGAGGCGCTCAGACACAACGAAGAAAATCTGCGCGTCACTTTGAATTCTATTGGCGATGCAGTTATTGCGACCGACACCCAGGGCAACATCTCGCGCATGAACCCGGTAGCGCAGCGGCTCACCGGCTGGGATGCAGCAGAAGCTGCCGGTCGACCGCTTTCAGAGGTATTTCGCATAGTCAATGCAAAAACCAGGACAGGGCTGGAAAGCCCGGTAAGCCGGGTGCTGGCGACAGGCGATGTCGTCGCACTTGCGAAGAATTCCCTTCTGCTTGCCCGCGACGGCAAAGAGTATCTGATAGCCGACTCAGGCGCGCCGATCAGAAGTGACAGTGGCGACATAATAGGAGTCGTTCTGGTTTTTCGCGATGTCACTGAAGAACTCGCCATACAGGAACAGCTGCGGCAGTCGCAGAAAATGGATGCCATCGGTCAACTGGCAGGAGGCGTTGCTCACGATTTCAACAATATGCTCGGCGGCATCATCGGTGCGACCGAGCTGCTTGAAAAATGGGTCGATAACAGCCCGGAAGCAAAAAAACTCTGGAGCTTGATTATTGAAACAGCAGAGCGCGCTGCCAGTCTCAACTCGAAACTGCTTTCCTTTGCCCGCAAACAGCCGGTCAATTATGCCGCCATCGATATTCAGCAACCGGTCAGAGATGCAATTTCCCTGCTCAAGCGAACGGTCGATCGCCGTATCAAAATCGAAGCACGTTTTTCAGACAAAGAACTGCGGGTGGTAGGTGATTTTTCGCATCTGCAGAGCGCCTTTTTGAACATTCTTATCAACGCCGCCCAGGCAATGCCCGAAGGTGGCACCATTTACGTCAGCACCCGAGTCGTCGAGCTCGATGCTTATTACTGCCGGTCTTCGCAGTTCAGAATCACGCCGGGCGCCTATGCTGAGGTCGAAATCAAGGATACCGGCTGTGGCATACCACGTGAAATGCTGCCACATATCTTCGAGCCCTTTTTCACCACCAAATCCGTTGGCAAAGGCACCGGACTTGGTCTGGCAGCCGTATTCGGCATAGTGCAGCAACACGGTGGCGCAATCAATGCCTACAGCGAAGTCGGCACCGGAACCAGTCTGCACGTGCTTATACCGGTATCGACCGAGAGTATTGCCGAATACGAAAATGAACAACAGGCTCCGGTTCGCGGCAACGGAACGGTTCTCGTCGTTGACGACGAAGAGGTCATCAGAAGCAATACGGAAGCCATGCTCAAAGATCTTGGCTACAATGTCATGACTGCCGAAAACGGCAGTCAGGCAATGGCTGTCTTCAGTGAAAAGCATTCAGAAATCGATCTGGTCATTCTCGACATGGTCATGCCTGTAATGAACGGCAAAGAGTGCTTTGCCGCGATGAAGAAAATTAAACCTGATCTTAAAGTAGTCATTGCATCGGGGTTTGTCCGTGATGAGGATCTCGAACCTCTCAAGGCGGCGGGCGTGAAGTCGTTTATTCATAAGCCTTTTCGCATACTTACCTTGAGCCAGATCGTTCACGAGACTCTCAATTCATGAGTTAATTTGTCAAAAAGATCATCTGATTTTATATATTTTTTACGAGAGAAGCTTTTAAAATCGGGCTCTCGGCGGA
>CAZMWO010000471.1:0-3262 GCA_964569565.1 uncultured bacterium
AATTGATTTTTTATGTTAATTGTATTGCTAATGTCACTACATAAGATTACAATTATAGCAGGAGAATAAATCATGAGTAAAACTGCTACGATTCAGACCCGCATTGAACCCGGCATAAAAACCGAGGTTGAAAAAGTGTTAAAGACTATCGGCCTGACTACCAGTGAAGCGATCGGAATCTTTTTCCGGCGGATCATCATGGAGCAGGGGTTGCCGTTTCCGGTGAAGATTACCAATCCCGAAACGATAAAAGCGATTGAAGAGGCCATTGAAGGCAAGAACCTCAGCAAGGTTTATAACACGCCAGACGAGATGTTTGAGGATCTGGATGCTTAAAGCCCAATTTGGCAGCAAGTTCAAAAAGGATTACAAGAAGGCCGGGAAACAGGGTCGGGACATTGCTACCCTCAAGGATGTAATGATCAGGCTGCAGAAAGAGGAAAAACTTGAAAGAAAATTCCGTGACCATGATTTGATTGGAAACTGGAAAGGATGTCGAGAGTGTCACCTGGCACCAGACTGGCTTTTGATATATCGCATTGAAAACGATACGATTATATTTATCAGAACCGGTTCACATTCAGAGATTCTGTAAGCGCTTAACCGGTTCTCGATGACATCAGATGACAAACTACCGGTGAAAGTGTTTCCCGGGAATCATCGGGAAAAGCCGTGAACGGGCTGAAAAAGACGTGAAATTTGCGGGCAGCCGGCGGTTTTGGCGGGCTGCTGAATATACGGGCCAGGGGGCGGATGCTGCCGCTGACGGGCGGCAGGCGGCGGTGGAATATGGGGTAACTCGACATTGTCTTGAAAAGGCCGGTTCGCCGATCGGACCCTCGATACTCTGATTGCTGCGCACGCTCTTGCCGCCGGTGTTTGTCTGGTTACGAACAATGAGCGGGAATTCAACCGTGTGCCGGGGTTGAGGGTCGAGAACTGGTGTAAAAAGCCTTAAGCGGCTTTGACATGGTTTCTAAGTATATCTTCGATCAAACTGTTGAGGCTTTTATGGGTTGCGGCAGCAGCAAGAGCTATTCTTTCGTGGATGTCAGGAGAGAGGCGGATAACGAATTTGCCGGAAAAGCTCTTTTGCGGCTTGACGTTGAGTTCTTTGCACGATGCAAGATAATGGTCAACGGCTTCTTCGAAAGCCTGACGGAGCTCTTTGGCGGTTTCAGCATGAAAACCAATGATGTCTTTAATACCAACCACGCGTCCGACAAAGATTTCATCTTCGGGGTCGAAGTCGATCCTGGCGGTATAGCCTTTGTATTTCAAGCTGTTCATAGTTTTTTACCTCAAACTTTTGCCGGATCTATGCCGGCTTTGGTCAAAAATTCCCTGGTGTCGATGATCTGGTATCGTTTTGCTTCCTTGCCGGGGTGGGGCCGATGGAAGTCGGCAGTCACACCGTTGAGCGAAAACGTTACGCGGGAACCGCTGCCTTCTGCGATGCGAGCTCCCAGGGCGAGAAAAAGCTTTTCGATATCCTGCCATTCGATGGGTTTGACAGGATTTTGAAAGATTTTTTCGAGGACTTTGCGATGTTTGTTATTCATGTGATTCTGTAATAATAATACTATATTTTGATACTATAAGCAAAGTGGTATATGTAAGAAGTTTTCATTGTTAATGACATTTTCACTGATCTGGTGAAAATGGCTATAACAGTGAAAAGTCGCTTGAGAAAAGGGTTTAATGTTAAATGGGCAAATCATTTGTAACATCTGATCATCATTTTTATCATGAAAACATCATCAAATACACCGGCAGACCGTTCGCCGGGGTTGAAGAAATGCACGAAGTCATGATCAGGTACTGGAATGAAGTTGTCGGGCCAGATGATGAGGTCTGGCATCTCGGCGATTTCTGCATGAGCGGCCATTTAGACGATATGAGGCGTATTCTTGAGCAGTTGAACGGGGAAAAGATTCTTATCATTGGCAACCATGATACTTACAAAAAAGCCGAGTATCTGAGCGCCGGATTTAAAGAGGTTTATGCGCACCCGATCATCATTCACCGGGTTCTTATGCTTTCACATGAACCGCTGGCGATGTCGGAAGACATGCCGTATTACAACCTGCACGGGCATACGCATGACCGGGATATGCTGGCAAACGAGAACAAGCGGCGCAATGTAAGTGTCGAGAAGACTGGTTTTTATCCGGTTAATCTGGGTAAAATACGAAATGAGGTATTGAAAAAGATTAAAGAAAAGCCAGGTGCGAAAAAAGGCGTGTTGTGCGCATTGCAAGAGGTCTGGGACAACGACATGGATGCGGCATACGATGATTACCCTGAAATTACGCAGAAAGATATGGAACGAGCAGCAAGACGGAAGGGCTTGAAGAATGTTTCCTGAGAAACTTAAAAAATCCGCGATATTAGAGGTTCGGCCTGGCTGCTTCCGGAACATAAGGATTGCATATTCAGAGCGGATCGGCTATATTTAGGGTGGTGGGTTAAACCCACAAGGAGGAGAGCATGAAAGAGAACATAATTTTGAAGCTCGATGAAAAGGGCCGGCTGACGTTGCCGCTGAAGATGCGAAAAGATTACAACATCGAGCCTGGTGATGTTTTCTTTGTGAAGCCGGAAAAGACCGGGATTCATCTGGCCAAAGCCGAGAACCCGTTTGATGTTCTGGCGGAACACGCATTATATCAATACGAGCAGGGCAACTGCGTTGAAATAAGGGAATTTGCCAGAAAGAACAAGATCAAAGTCAGCCGATGAACAGTGAAACCTTTACGGTCATTCTTGATCCGACAGCGCAAAAGGATTTAAAAGCCTTTAAACACAACAGAGACGAGGTTGTTGACGCAATTCTTGAGCTGGAAAGCAATCCGAAGAAAGGCCATGAACTGAAAGGCAACCTGCAGGGAATCAGAGCTCTGGAGTTTTCCATTAAAGGAAGTGGTCAGTACCGGGCGGCATATCTGCTGCTGGAAGACCGGCAAACCTGCATTGTCTTTGCAATAGGCCCACATGAAAACTTTTACAACTGGGCTGCAAAAAAGGTCAAACAGATCAAGCCTCTGCTGGAAAAGGTGCGTGCGGCTAAAAGGCTGGCGTCTGCCCACAAAAAACGCGATCAGACCAAAAGGCCTGAAGACGCGTGAACAGGCTGAAAAAGACGTGAAATTTGCGGGCAGCCGGCGGTTTTGGCGGGCTGCAGATTATGCGGGCCAGGGGGCCGGCTGGTGCCGCTGACGGGCGGCAGGCGGAACATTGAAATGGGGGTTTTAGAGATGGC
>CAZMWO010000472.1:0-3261 GCA_964569565.1 uncultured bacterium
ACCACTATGGCTGCACCCGAGTTATTGAGCGGAATTGCGTAAAATAAAAGGCGGCCAAGCCCTTCAATACCTGAGAATGATCGCACCACGCGGTTGAACTGAACTTCAATCTCGCCGGCTGCGCTGAACAGACTGCGGAAATAAGAATGACTTCTTGCATACTGAACGTTCTGTTTAATAGTGCGGGCGGCTTTTTTGTCAGCCGAGGCTTTGCTGCTTTCCAGCAGGTTGGCAAGATAATTTCGCAGCATGGTGCGCGAGATCATTTTGAATGATGGTTTGATTGAGTCTGCAAAGTAGTTCGAGGGTTCGCCTGATTCTGAGCTGAGATGAAAAACTGCGCTGACAGGAATCTGTGCGCGGCTGCCGATGAATGCCGCCAGGCTCTCTGCATCCGTGCTGCTGTGGGAAAAATCATCTGTCAGCCCGGACATTCTGACTTCGACCATGCGGCCAAAGTCCAGCTTGCTGCGAAAGTCGATCATTTCCTGCAGCATTTTTGTTTTAAGCTGGTTTTTCAGGTGGCTTTCGCTGTCTTTGAGCAGCAGGTCGAAAGAAATCAGCAACACCAGCGCCGGCAATACGATAAGAAAAAGCCAGATCGCGACAAGCCTGCCGCCATGTGAACGGTTGCTGCTGGTGATTATCTGCCGGGTTTCAGCCATCTGCAAGCTCCAGGCAGATGGTTTCGCCGTCGTCGTTGTTTATGCGAACTTCCGTTACCGGCTCAGACAACAAACTGGCAGTAGCATTATCGACAAAGATGCAGGCAGGTTTTCCCCATCTGGTTTTTGCTTCAAGTGCTTCGGCGCGATGGGTTACTTCGCCGATGAGAACGAACTCGCGCCGCCCCGATTCGCCGGCGGCAAAGCCGAGCACTGCTTCTCCGCTTGCGATCCCGATTCCGGTGTTGATTGTAAATCTGTTGTTTTCTTCGCGCTGAAGATTAAAAGTGCGAAGCCTGACTTTCATCTCTTTTGCCGCTTTGCAGGCTCTTATGGCATAACATTCCTGCCCGGCATCGTCATAAAAAGCGGCTGTTATCGCATCTCCGACGATTTTTTCGATAGAACCGCCGTGCTGCTGCAGCGCTTCTTCCATGCATGAAAAGTAGTCGTTGAGCAGACTTACGATTTCTTCGGGCGGGTACTGTTCGCTGAGGGCTGTAAAGCCGCGAATGTCAGAGCTTAAAATACTCAGTGCGGCCCTTGTCGGTTGCTGGGTTTCGCCATGTGACTCCAGACTCGAAACCAGCTTGTCAGAGACGAAGCGCCGCATTTTTTCGCGTTGCCTGAGCCCTTCTCCCATCTGGTTGAATGAGTTGCCAAGCTCTTCAAATTCGCCACCGGACGTGATGACGGCTTTTATCTGCAGGTCATTTTGTCTGATCCGGCTGACGAACGCCAGCAGCGCTTTGACCGGCGCCAGAAAAATGTCGGCGAGAATGTCAGAGATAAGGGTTACCGCCAGAATCGAATAAATCAGCAGCAACCAGGGGAGGGTGATGAAAATCATATTGCTCGACCGGGTGCGCGACAGGGTGCCCCTGGCCAGGATGATTACCGGGTTGAGATCAGAGATAGACCAGCTGTCTATCTGTATCTGATCTTCGAGGCGTCTGATAACTGAACCCGAAATTCTGCTGTTCATCGCTATCGCCGCCAGCCTGGCCATTCTATTGGAAGGCGCCGAGAAATTCGGAGCCTGATAGGTGCGGATTGCCGTCGGGCTGCGCATCGCGAGGGCATAGTCAATCTGGCTGTTTTCATCGTATTCACTGAACAGGAACAAAGAACCCTGCGAAAGCTGGGCGTAGAGATTTTTGATGAGGTTTAAGTCATCGACCATCTCCAGTGCGATGGCATCTATGGTGTTCGGGTTCTGCGGGTGCGCGATGAAATGATGCACCGATCTTATCAGGGCCGAAGCTGACAGGATATGTTTGTTCAGCAGTCCTTCCCGGGCCAGAGCTTCCGGTTCGCTGAAAAGATTGGTCAGAGCGCCGGCCAGTCCGACCAGCAATGTATACTGACGGTGGATTTTTTTTATTTTCGCAGCTTCAGCGTTTATCGCGCCGAGATCGAGAAGAATCTGGTAGAGGCCGGTTCGCACCGAATTGACTTCTTTGGCTTTTCTGTCGGTATAAATGATAATTTCGCCGTCTCTGGTAAGAGAGCCCTCCAATACACCTGCAGTGAGCTTTTTTAAGCGTCTCTCACTCATTACGTCATTTTCTGCCTTATTCTCGAGTTGATAATAACGGTATGCCATGAATTTTTTGCTTTCCTGAAGCATCAGCATGGTTCTGGCGTCGGTATCTCCGATCATTTTTGCAAAAAAATCAAGCTGACGCCTGATTTTTGTCTGACATTTGATCAGGCTCATTTTTTCGTTGTTGGCTTCGTATTGCCGGCTGACCAGAAAGACCCCGATGACCGGCAGCATCACTATCACCGCAACCGCAATACGCAACTTTCTGGCAAGACGCACGCCATATTCGATTTCCTGCATGTAAGAACTGATCAGCAGAGCAAAAAACAGCAGCACCAGTACTCTTGCCAGTGCGCCACATATTCCGACAGCCGCCGCGTAACCTGATACCAGATGCTTGCGGGCAACTCTGACGCAGAGCCCATGCCTGCTGACAAATTCGCGCAGATGTTTGCGGGTTTTCGGATTGCTTATGGCAAAGTCTTCGATGAGCGTAGAAAAATGAGACGGAAAAGCAGAGTAATAAATAAGGTGTTCGTTGCCGTAAACGAACTCTGGTTGCTCGATAGTCTCTTTTACAAAAAACCTTTCTATGGCAGGGTCTGTGCTTTTCAGCGCTGTTTTTATCACCGTTGTCGGCGAAATGTCACTGCTGTTGAAAACGAAGTAATAGCAGCCAAGCAGGCTGATATTGAGGCCTCTAGGCCTGGTTATCTGGTGAATGAGCTGAAAAGACCGCTGACTGCCGAAACGGTTGGAAAAAAACGGGCGACACACGCTGTTAGCTGTAGGTGGTGTGCCAAAGACGGATATGTATTTCTGAAACAGGTCACCGAATCGCTGCTGGGCATTTATGTATTCAGCACCGTCACTATACCTGTAAGACTGGTTTTTGGCCTGTAGATCAGGGGTTGTCGGCAGTTCGTTCACTACATCGTGTTGCGAAAAAACCATCCAGAAAGTGGCCGCATTTTCAAAGGAGTGGCGATCTTCTTCTTTTGGGAAGAGGTTGCGGGAATAATACGAATAGAAATTCTGCATATCGCAGTC
>CAZMWO010000473.1:0-3256 GCA_964569565.1 uncultured bacterium
GATCTGTTATTCAGGAGCAGAAAGTTATTTTGCTGCTCCTGGTAGTAGATCAGCCGAAAAGCACTTTGGGGAAAAAATATTTTCAGATTTTTTGCCGCGCTTGGTTGCGGCGCGACTGAGCTGAATTTTGCATTGCAGCCACAGTTTGAAACTGGCAAAGCCCTTCAGCCTTGCCGGCACAGTCTAAGCAGTGGTAAGACTATTCTTATTTCGGGTTTTTCAGGTTTCTGTTTGTGCCAGTAAATGATGAAGGCTACGTTTGCACCGACCGCGACATATCCTTTTTCTTTAAGCTCTGCCAGGCGCTTGAGCATGCTGTTCGCAAAGCGCAGGCAGGGCTCACCGGAAAGCAGGCAGCAACCGTAGTCATCGACCTTCAGTTCGATTCCGGCATAAAGCGATGCGATCTGCTGCTGCCGGCCGAAAAAATAATCGAGCTTTACATCGCGAAAGCCGAGTTCCAGATCTAATTCGTCGGGCGGCCCCGGGTCGGAATTGTCGATAACACCGGGGTATGCCGGCGCGAGCATTTTCTCGAGCTGTGCATTGTTGTGATGAATGACCAGCCCGGTTCTGGCGCGAGTGACGGCGACATACAAAGCTCGCCTGGCTTCAGCCTTCTGCAGCGAAAAGTTTTCGAGCAGCAGCCAGACGTTGTCGAACTCTTTCCCTTTGGCCTTATGAATCGTCGAAACCATAATGGTTTCATTCTCAGCGGTGTGAAAGTCTTCAAGCCTCGACTCTTTAACGAACTCGATGAGATCTGATTTGAACTTCCTGGTCGGGTTGACCGCCGCGAAGTCGTCGATCAGCCGCTTCAGCAGTGGCAGATTCGCACTGACGCGATGCTTTTGCAGAATGCTCTCTCTGGCACTGTTCCAGATTTTCGCAGAAATGATGTATTCGGTGCCGGTATCTTCTATCGCGTCGATAAAATCTCTGATTTCCAGCATGTTGAGCAGATTTAAACGATCGTTGCTCTGTATAAGACGCGCCGAAATGCTCCTGCGCCTGAGAAGCCCGACAACCAGCGCCGCCTGCTCGTTGCTATGAGTGAGTATGCACAGGGAGCCCGCCGGTCTCCTGCCGGTAAGGTCCTCAACCAGCGCTACTGCAATGTTGTTGCCACTGTGTCTGACAATCCTGATCTGGCCGGGCTGCGGATTTTTCGAAATCAGCGGATCATTTTTGAGCCGGTCTGGCAGGAAACGGGTAAAGCAGTTGGCAAATTCTACCAGTTCGGCGCTGCTGCGGTAGTTTTCCAGCAGTTCATACATGCGGGCAGATTCGTGGTTTAGCAGCTCTTTCATGTATTTTGAGCTTGCCTTTCTGAACTCGAAAATGTTCTGATCATCATCGCCGACAGCGATAATGCGCATTTTCTCGTTTTCTCTCTGCAGCGCCATGATCAGCTCATATTCGGTTTTGCTGATATCCTGAGCCTCATCGATTACCAGTACCGTTCTGGTGATAAGGCTTTTTTCAACCCGTTTTTCGGAAATGGCTTTTAATACCTCGACAATGACTGTATCAGAACTCTCGATGTTTCCTGGTTTACCGAGAAGATCGAAACAGTATGAGTGAAAAGTCTTGATTTCAACAAAATTGGCAGCATTACCGATCAGAGCGAGTAACCGTTTTTTGAATTCGGTGGCAGCGGCCCGCGAAAATGTAAGCATCAGCAGATGCTCATGTTTAACTTCTTCCAGTAGTAGCAGCGAAGCCAGCTTGTGTGCAAGAACTCTGGTTTTCCCACTGCCGGGGCCGGCGGCGACGACTATGTGGGTGTTTTCACTGTCTTTGATTATTTCGAGCTGGCGGGTCGAAAGCTCGCCAAACAGCTGCTTAAACTTTGCCGGTGTGACGTTGCGGTTGAGTTCTTCACGCCGTGCACCCGGAAAATACTGATTTAAAAACTCTTCATAAGGCTTCGAAAAATAGTCTTCAACGAACTGCAGGGCTTTTGCATACTCAACAAGTTGCAGCTTTGCGTATTCGCCGGCGATATGAATCTGCTGAATTCTGCTTTTGTAGTAGTCTGCGAGTTTCTGGTAATGGTCTTTCCTGTATTGCTTGCGGTTGCTCTTTTCGAGGCGCTCGATATACAGGCGATTATAAATGACCATGAAACCACCTTCGAGACAGATGGCGCCGATACGTGACAGAAAAAACAGGGCATCTTCGATGTCGGCGTTGCTGATCTTGCGCTTGAACAATGATGCTTCCTTTTCGAATGCACTTTTCAGTTCAAGAACGGAAAACTTGAGCTCATTGCTCGTTTCTGAAACCGGTTTCTGGCGGAAAAAATGCCGCATGATAAAGCGGGCGACTTCCTGGCGGGCTGAAAGACGCGTTTCCAGAACCTGTCTGTTTTCGCAGAGTTTGAGTTTGAGCTTCTGGCGAGATGGATCTACAGGCCTCTGTTTAAGCCAGTTCTTGATTGCCCAGAAATTTGCCAGCGTCTTGATTTTATTGACCGCCGAGTGTTTTATACCTTTGTTCAGAGCTTCTTCGTTGAGTTCCTTGATGTTGTAGATAGTGGCTTCTTCGCCGATTTTATCGAGCAAAAAGTTTTCGAGTTCAAAGTAAGTTCCCAGAGCCCGGCTGAATGACTTTTCGCTGATCTGTGATTTTTCGACATCCGCCAGAGCACCGGTTAAATCTCGCGCATCGCCGAGAATCTTTTCTTCTCTGAGCATGCCGATCAGTCTGATAACGTCTTTCTGGCCCATGCCGAGGTGGTCGGCGATGTAATCTACCCGCGACTCACCGTCTTCATCTCTGGCGATTACCCTCTTCTGGCTTGAAATAAGCTTCTGTACTATTCGCACGGCCTTTTCGCGATCAGCAGTGTCTGCAAAAGCCGGAGACTGCTCTATTTTCTCTCTGGCTTCGGCGACATTGGTCACCTGAATGCTGTTGGCGTACACCCTCGGGTTATTCTGCCCGCGTTTGAGAAACCCGGCTTCTTCCAGGGCTGCTATTGCGGTTATCACACGCGTTTCGATCTCACTGACGTTTTCGTCCCAGCCGGCTTTGCGTGCGATTTCGAGAGCAGAACCGGAAGCTTCTGCACGTAACCGCGTGATCTCTCTTATTGCTTTCCAGATCTGCTGAATTTCGCTGATGTTTATTCGCGTCTGATTGAGCAGAATAAAGTGTTTGGTAAGATCTTCTTCATTGAACAGCACGTAGCAATCAGCATTGATCGACTCATCACGGCCGGCGCGCCCGGCCTCCTGAATGTAGTTCTCGA
>CAZMWO010000474.1:0-3240 GCA_964569565.1 uncultured bacterium
ATTCTGCTGAAGTTCTGCCAGACCTTGATAATTATCAACCTCAGTCTGGCGCTTTTTAATCTGCTGCCTATTCCCCCACTCGATGGTTCGCGCATAACCTCTTATTTTCTGCCCGAACGCTATCGCCTTCAATACAGACAATTCGAGCAGATGGCGCCGATGCTGCTGCTGATCTTGTTTGCCCTCGGCGGGCTCGGTGTAATATTGTCGCCGGCGATAGGTTTTTCTTTCAACCTGCTGAACGAAGCCTTCGGCGACCCGTTCCGCGAAATCAGCATATACCTGATGCGCTTCCGGGCTGGTGGTCTGCAATATTGAGACAGACACCAGACAGCAAAAACCGCCTTGCGGCGGTTTTTGCAGAGTGAGCATACAGGTTTTACGACATCAGTCGGCCGATGCCGCCGGCATGAGCGGATGCGGTGCAGCCGGGCGCGCAGCCAGTTCACGATCGACCATGAACATACCGCCTGGAGCGTTGCCGGTAAGCCGGATCATATCGATTACACCTTTGGCATTGGCCTCTTCTTCGACCTGCTCGGCCACGAACCAGTTGAGAAAATTGACTGTGGCATGGTCCTTGAGAGAAATGGCAAGGTCAACCAGATTGTTGATGCAGGCGGTGATGTGCTGCTCATGCTTGAGGGCCTCATCGAAAACTGACTTTGCCGATTTCCAGCTTTTCGGAGGAGCCTGCAGAGCTTTCAGCTCGGCCTTTCCACCCTTCTCGGCAATGTAATTCATGAATTTAATCGCATGGCTGAACTCTTCAAGCGCCTGATTGCGCATCCAGTGATGCAGGCCGGGCATGCCTTCGTCGATGCCGTATTCGGCCATGGCCAGATAGAGATAGAACGAATACATTTCTTCATACACCTGATTGACCAGTGCAGCTTCCATTTTCTTTGCCAGCATATAATTCCTCCTGTAAAGTATTTCTTCTAAATGATACTATTTAAATAACCTATAAGCAACTTTTTTTACAACCGTCGGTCAGCAGCTGTCGTCAATCTGCTGAAACACGTTCAGCAAAGGGTCGTCGTGATTGAATGTATGGTGGCGCAGAACCCTTCTGACCAGTGAGCGCGCGAAACCGAGGCGATGCAGCAGGCGGGCACCGGCTATGCAGTGCTGGTTGCGACCAACCGGCAGAAAAACCCGGGCAACCTTCATGAAGACTCCAGACCTGATTATAGCTTTACCAATATCGTGTAGCAAAGCCATCTGCAGCAATTCGCCCCGCTGTTCATCGTTGATCTTGCGGCTGACGCTGACAGCCTGATAAACCCTGAGAATATGAGCCTTTTCTGATTTTTTTAAAGAAGCCAGATGGACCTGAACGGGCTGCGGAAGCGAGCTGACTGCCTGATGCCAGGCTGTGCGATCCAGCCTGGGCAGGACGGTCTGCTTGAACTGCCACAAACGATAGACTACTCTTTCAAGCCACCAGTAGAAAATATTGTTGCGATCTGACACGCGCCGCCTCAGGATTTTCTGCCATTGTAGCGCCGGGGCCAGAGATTATTGAGCCGCTCGGCAGCCTGCTTTTCGCGGCCGTTACCGCCGGGTTCGTAAAATCTCGAATTCTCGAGCCCTTCCGGAAAGTAGTTTTCATCAACGAAACTGCCCTTGAAATCATGTGGATATCTGTACTCATGTCCGTAGCCAAGTTCACGCATCAGGCCTGTCGGCGCATTTCTGAGATGAAATGGAACCGAAGGCTCCTGCCCGTTTCTGATCGTCTGTTTAACGAGTTTTTCGGCCTTATAAAGCGAGTTGCTCTTTGGTGCCGCCGCAAGATATACGGCCAGCTGAGCCACGCACAGATGGGCCTCCGGTGGCCCGATGTAATCGTAAGCCTGAGCGGCCGACATGGCAAGCGTCAGGGCGAATGGATCTGCAATCCCAACGTCTTCTGAGGCAAATCTGATCATGCGCCGAAGAATGAAACGGCAGTCTTCGCCACCTTCTATCATCCGGTACAGCCAGTAAAGGCTGGCATCTGGGTCAGAACCCCGCATCGACTTATGCAGGGCTGATATCAGGTTATAATGCTCTTCACCGCCCTTATCATACCTCAGCATTTTGCTCTGAAAAGTCTCTGCCACAAGCTCTGAGCTAAACCCCGGAGTTTCCGGGTTCTGCTGGCGGGCGACCTCACAGCAGGTTTCAAGCACATTTAAAGCGATTCTGGCATCGCCGGCTGCCATCAGTGCAATACGTTCAAGAGCGCTCTCGTCAATGTTCATTTTTGGTGCACGGCAGAGATTCTTGTCGGTGTCTATCGCACGCAGCAGGATGTTCAACAGTGACTCTATCGCAACCGGCTTGAGCACAAGAACCTGGCAACGTGACAGCAATGCAGAAATCACTTCAAAACTGGGATTCTCTGTGGTTGCCCCGACAAAAACGACGGTTCCAGACTCAATGTGAGGCAGCAGAGCGTCCTGCTGCGCCTTGTTAAAGCGGTGAATCTCATCGACAAAAAGCATGGTCTTGCGATTCAGCCGCCGCCGAAGCTCATAAGCCTGTTCAAAAGCAGCTTTAAGATCTTTTACTCCCGAGGTAACTGCCGACAGTTGAATGAACTCGGCATCGGCATGCTTTGCGACAACCCGGGCCAATGTAGTTTTTCCGCAACCCGGTGGGCCCCAGAATATAATAGACCCGCTCAGACCCGCCTGCATAAGCATTCTCAGAGGCTTCCCGGGGCCAAGAATGTGCTCCTGTCCGAGAATATCTTCAATCTTGTCAGGGCGCATGCGATCGGCAAGCGGCTGATATGGCGCGCTTTGTTTAAGGTTGCCGCTTGCAAAGTCAAACAGATCAGTCATCGCCGCGGCCTTTTTCGTTATCTTCACCAAATGAGCTGATGCTGTCAGTATCAGTCTCTGACTTCTTGGCAATCACTTCGATAACCCGCCAGGTATGCCGGCGATATGCCATTTCGACTTCATTAGCGAGCTGACGCAGTCCGGCCTCTGTCATTTCCATCTTAGGATATATCAGCAGCCGACGGGTCGAGATAAAACCGGGGTTTTTAATCGGCAGTCTTTCACCAGCCCAGGCAAGAAACTGCTGATTGGTGAGCAGTTCGCTGGCCGATGCCAGGTCGAGACCGCCCGATTCCTTTCGGATAAATTCTGGCGCGTGCGCAGTCTTGATAAAACACTCTTCACATGGAGCGAAACCGCTCAAGTCTTTGATATCATCTACCCAGATGCGCTCTGTGCCTGTTGA
>CAZMWO010000475.1:0-3227 GCA_964569565.1 uncultured bacterium
CCACCGGTCGCTTTTTATTGCATCCTGAATTTTGTTCGTCATCATATGTGTAGTCGAAGGATCTTGCTGAGCGACAAGAAGCCTGGATTCTGCGACTCCGCTTCGCTCCGCGCATAATGACGATTTATTTTACCGAGAATTGATGGATGTCTAAAATTGTGGTTGCAAAAGTGGCGGTTTTCGGTATTATAAATGGCTGATAAGGTATTTTATGAGGTGCAGATGCAGGAAGAAAAATCAGTAGTGCCGATGGCAGGCACTGGCAGCGTCAGGCTGGCTCTACAGTTCAGTATTGAACTATTAGAGCTTGAGTCGCTTTGTCATATCTTTCAGAGCAGCATAACTGCGGGTATTGAAAAGTCATTGTCACCCGGTATGCAGGCGGTTCTACTGACGCGCCTGCTCAAACATTCGATCGATCTCAAGTTTGAACAGAAGACTATTCATGTTGACTCACTTCCTGTCATTAATGACCACCAGGAGCCGCAACTCAATACTTTCAAGGCCCGCGTCGTGCGCGGAATGTTTCTTACCTTCATCGAGCACGAGCGTGGATTTCCCGGTCTTATCGACAGCATGGCAGGTATTACCTCGGTCGGCCTTGGTACCGGCTCTTTTAAACTGCCGGGCACCGACCGGAAGGTCAAGCTGGCAGAACTGCAGACCAATTATCCGCCGGTAGAGCAGGTGGCTTCAGCGCAGGTCGCATTGATGCAGAAGCTGTTTGTTCCGGGCAATCTTACCGGGTATCCGAATGTGCGAACCGGTGTTTACAGCCTTTTGACCGGGTGTTCGCTGCTGCCGTTTTATGCCGCTGTAATCAAAATGAGCAGTGAAAGCATGCCTGACAATGAAGAGGCACTGCAAAAGGCGATGCTCATGGTCGAAGAGCGGTTTTCACATCGATCTGAGAGGCTGCACCGGTTTCTTAATCAAAATCTCTTCAGAGTAATGTTCGAGGAACTTTTTAATCACGAGAGCACGGTATTTTCCGTTTTTTCTCTATAATTCCTACACATTGCACGGCTTTTTTTCTGTTGACTGTTGACATCGCAGAGCGATTCAGTTGATAATGGCAGCAATTCAAAGTTATACCCGGGGGATTGAATCGCTATGGCAGAAAAAAGCCGCAGTCTTAGTTATTTCCTGTTTGTGTGTGCACTTCTCAGTGGAGTGATTTTCTATGGCTGTGGCGGCGGTGGGGGCACCTCATCGAGCAGCGTGCCCCTTCAGATCAGTGGCAACGTTACTTCGATTATTCCTCTGGCCGGAATGCGAGCCGATTCTGCGATTAGCCCCGATCTTCGCGCTGCCGGCAATTATGCTGGTGTGACAGTCTATCTTGAGAACTATTACGATCAGCACTCTACGCTCAGCGATGCTGATGGAAAGTTTCTGCTTTCAGGTGTTCCTGCCGGCAGTCATTATCTGGTCGCAATGAAGAAACTGGCGACTTTTACTGTGAAAGTGCGCTCGTCAGAAGCAATAAGCGTTTCAGACAGCCGTCCCGCTGTGCAGGCCACCGCAATGACTCTGCAGTCGGCAACCGCAAGTGCGACCGGCCGTCTTGTCGATGCATCAGGTAACGGTGTGCCGAATGCCCGCATGACAGTATGGGGTGAGCCTTTCTGGACCGACAGTAATGGTTATTACGAAACCTGGCCTATGCCCGCCAACGTTACCGCCCCGGTTATCGTTGCAGTGCCCGGCTACCAGCCAACCGAAATCGAAGTCAAGTTCACAGACAATCCCCCGTTCATTGTGCAGACTATCGTAAACACCGCTACAACAAATCGCCCGCCGACCTGCTCTCTCACCGCTTCGCGCTATACCGTCTCGCCAGGCGTTTCAGTCTCTCTTGCTGCAACTGCCAGCGACCCCGATCAGGAACTTGACAGTGCTAATTACAGCTGGTCTCTGGTTGATAATGTCGGCACATTTTCCGGCAGTCTTACCGGATTGCAGGTCTCCTGGAGAGCGCCAGCAGACAATGGCGTTGCTACGATCACTTTTACTGTTACCGACAATGGCGGCCTCAAATCGCAATCCAGTGTGCAAATTGTTGTGGGAACCGGCGTTAAAATACCTAACGATGCTCCGACTGAGCCGGTTATTTCCTGTGATATTGCCGATCCCATATATACCGGATCGACCTGCAAACTTACGGCAGTGGCAACCGACAGCGACGGAGATGTGCTTACATTCCGTTGGAAAGCTGAAGATGGCACTATCGGCGAATGGGGTGCGACAACCAACTGGGTAACACCAACGCTTAGCGAAACGGCAACTTTTACTATCACAGTAGTTGCCAACGATGGAAAGGGCGGACAAGCCACCGGGACCCGCCGTTTTACAATTAATTATATCGATAACGATCCCCCCTATACTCCTAAAATTACAAGTCCGAACAATAACATGCTGTTTGCGGCCAATGACACGGTCAACTTTGTCGGAATCGCGAGTGATCCGCAAGATGGCGTTCTTGGCGGTGCAGCTATGAACTGGTATATTATGCCTCTTGGCGGTAGTGAAAGTCTCATAAAAGAGGGCGCCGGCTTAGCTGATTTCAACTATAATCTGCCATCTATACCTGGGACTTACAGTATCAGGCTGCAGGCAACCGATAAATACAACGTTTCGGCCAGCGCAAGTATTAATTTAAGAATCAATCAGCCTCCGGCTATAGCGATTGTGAGCCCACTTAGCGGTTCTTCTTCCGCGATCGGATTGCCGCTCAGGTTCACTTGCGCTGCCACTGATGTTGAGGACGGTAATATTGCCGCAACTGCAATCTGGACTTTCCCCGCTCCGATTGGCGTTAAAACTGGCAATCCGATTGACCTCGATGGTGGTTCTTTTGTCGAAGGAAGCAACCAGCCCGTTCGGGTCACCGTTAAAGACAGTAAAAACGAGTGGGCCGCTACAGCGACCATAAACATCAGCATAGTGAATGACGGCCCGACAGTAGACATAACAAGTCCTGCAGACAATTCTGCCTGGGCACTGGGTGCCAATGTCACAATCACCGGTTCGGGTACAGACAATATAACCAAGATGGCTCTTCCGGCGGCGAGCATGACCTGGAAGCTGTATGACGGGAAAGTCGCTACTTATACTCTCAAAGTAGGTTCAGACAATTTTATCGCCTCCTTTAGCGAAGCCGGCATTCATGTTTTGACTCTGACCGGATCAGATCAGGCCGGCAAAACCACATCAACGTCGCACAG
>CAZMWO010000476.1:0-3225 GCA_964569565.1 uncultured bacterium
GTGGGTGATACTTGGGCGCATCAGGATAGAAGCGCCCAAGTGATTTCACAGATTGGCGCCGATTTCTTTTTTGGATAAGCAGGCCTTGCCTGGTGGAGTTTGAGCCGAGATCGTGAGCTTGTGCCATGAGGAGGCGAGGGCGATTGGGAAGAGCGATTACGATTACGCGCACGCGCACGAGCACGAAGATGATACCCGATGCTGATAGCGATTAAGGAAGTGGGAGGAGGGCGGGGGGGGTGAGCTGGGGGCAGGTGCGGTCGCCGATGACTTCTGAGAGTTCGGCGGGGGTGTTGATGTTGGTCAGCACGTTTTTCCAGGTGGGGTTGTCATCGGTGATCGTCAGTTCGCACACGCGCAGACCGCTGTGAAAAGAGCGCATGCTGCGTTCGTTGCGGGCTAGTGCGGCTTCGACCGCTGCCAGGCAATCGCGCGAATATATCGCAAACAACGGGTGAACGCCGTCTGGCGTTCTCGGAATGACCACATCGGCATTTTTTGAGTTCTGAATCAGTTCAATAATGGCTTCACGTCTGACGAATGGCATGTCGCAGGCCATTACAAAAACTTTGTCGCTGCTGATATGGCGCAGGCCGATAGCGAGAGCGGCCAGCGGGCCGGCGCGCAGCGGGTCGTCGATGAAGCGTGCGATGGCGAGATCCCGCGCCTGAAAAGGTTCGGGAAAGCCGACGATGTTAACTTTTTCGGCAACGGCAGCGACTTCGCGGACAATGTGCTTCCAGAGCGGGATGCCGTTCCAGTCGAGGAGTGCTTTGGGGTAGCCGAGACGACTGCTGGCGCCGCCAGCGAGAATAATCGCTTCGAAAGGCTCGACTGATGGTTGGATCATAGGGTCACCCGCTCCGGGTGTGTGTAGACATTGAATCTTCCGCCGCGCGTAAAGCCGATCAGGGTTATGCCGAGGTCTTCGGCCAGCTGAACAGCTCCTGAAGTCGGGGCCGAGGGCGAAATCATAACTGAGAAGCGGCCGCGCACTGCTTTGGTAACCATCTCTGAAGCAAGTCGGCCGGTGGTCAGCAGTATGGCCGTGTTTTCTGTTTCATACGAAAGCTGGCCCGATCGGATCAGCCAGCCAAGCGCCTTATCGACGGCATTGTGGCGGCCGATATCATCGCAGCTGAAAAGCATTTCGTCGCCTCTGGCAATGGCGGCCGAATGTACACCGCCAGTGTCTTGAAAAAGCGACGAGTTGCGCTGTAGTTTGCGCATCAGGTCAATTACCGTCTGTGACAGCACAGCAATGTTCGTTGTAACCGGTCTGAAAAAACTCGCGTTCAGCGCGGAAACAAACGTGAGGCCGCGCCCGCAGGCCGATGTGATCGATCTAACCTTGTCATTGAACACAGGTTGAATGTTTGCAGTCAGCTGTACCTCTACCGACATGGCGGTCGGGTTGAAACTGACACTGACTATATCTTCGCGGCGGCTGATGATACATTCACTGTACAGAAATCCGGTGGCCAGTTCCTCGATCAGATCGGGTAGAGCCATTAGTCGCACGGCTTCATCGCCATTGACAAACAGGTTTATCAAGCGCTCGGCGACTATTTTCTCGTTATGGTTGTCGAACCTGCCATTTTCAAAGCGTTTAACAGTTAAATTTTCAGTAAAGGCCGCATCAGCAGATGTCATTTTAATATCCTGCACTTTTTTGAGCTGTGAAAATATAGTTTGCGAAAAAAGTAACAAAATGATACACTCTGGCTCGTTCAAATTCAATAAAATTTGAATATATCATAACATATAGCAGGAGAATGAGATGAGTGCAGAGAAAACCCACAATCGTTGGCTGATCGCCATTATGGGCACACTGTTGCAGATGTGTCTGGGTACCGTTTACGCCTGGAGTTATTTCCAGAAGCCTCTTGTAGAGGGTTATGGCTGGAGTAATGCGGCAGTTGCTGGTGCATTCAGTACCGCGATCTGTTTTCTTGGTCTGGCGGCTGCATGGGGCGGTATCAATCTCGCCAAATACGGGCCGACCAAACTGGCCATGGGCGGCGGCGCTCTGTTCGGTATCGGTTATCTGATCGGGGCTTATGCTCTGAATGTTCAGTCTATCATTCTTCTCTACATCGGTTATGGTGTTATTGGTGGTTCAGGCCTTGGCCTGGGATACGTCACTCCGGTTGCCACCTGTGCCAAATGGTTCCCTGACAAAAAGGGTTTCATTACCGGTATGGTCGTCATGGGCTTCGGTCTCGGCGCTCTGCTGATGTCACTTGTATTCGCACCCAGGCTTATGGCTTACACCGGGGGCAGCGTCATGCAGGTTTTCGGATATCTTGGCGTTATCTTCCTCGTATTGACCGTTCCGATCGGTTCGTTCATGAAGAATCCTCCGGCCGGCTACGTTCCCGAAGGCTTTACACCGCCGCCGGCACCGGTTTCCTCTACCGGCAAGGCCATGGAAGAAGTCATTCACCCGACCATGACCTACATCATGTCGAAGAAATTCATCATCATGTGGCTGATTTTCTTCTGCAACATCACTGCTGGTATCGCGATCATCGGCTTCCAGTCTCCGCTGCTGCAGGATCTCTACATCAACAGCGACCCGACTTATACTGTAGTTAGAGAGTTGCGCGCTGTTGCCACTCCATCTGAAGAACAGAAAGCCACTCTTGATGGCCTGGTTAAAGCTCTTGCCGGTTTTGGTGCCACGCTGATCGCTATCACCTCTCTGTTCAACGGTCTGGGCAGATTCTTCTGGGGCGGTCTCTCTGATAAGATCGGCCGCGTTCAGGCTTTCCGCCTGCTCGTAGGCACCCAGATCCTGGTATTCGTCGCTCTTGCCTACGTTGGCAATCCTTGGCTGTTTGGTCTGCTGTTCTGTTACATTCTGCTCTGCTACGGTGGCGGTTTCGGCACGATGCCTTCATTCGTGCTCGATGTTTTTGGCCCCAAGATGATGTCTACCGTTTATGGTATCGTCCTGACTGCCTGGTCAGCCGCTGGTATCGTCGGCCCGCAGTTCGCCGGTATCATCAAGGATAAATTCCCGGCACAGGCTTCGCTTTATACTTTCTGGGCTGGTGCCGGAGTTCTTACTGTTGGCCTGATTCTGACCTTCCTGATCGGCAACGAAAAATTCGATGCCGGCCACAAAGAAGCAGAACCCGCTAAGTAATAAGCTGTAAAGCATTAGTTCACGTCCGGCTGAGATCTGTATCAGCCGGGCTTTTTATTGCCAGAAGACTTCTG
>CAZMWO010000477.1:0-501 GCA_964569565.1 uncultured bacterium
GCACGCCAGGGCAGCGAAGCCAAATTCACCATACTTTTTGCAGATTTTGAAGGCTTTACCAGATTCGCTGCCGAAGCCGACGAGAAAAAAGTGCAACGCAAGCTCGAGTTCAGTCTCGAAAGATTTTTCCGCTATGCTGATGATTCCGGCGGAGAGGTTGACAAGGTCGTTGGCGAAAAATTACTCATCGTATTTTCACACGAACAGCATGGCAAAAAGAATGCGGCGGTTGCTGCCATCAAACTGGCACGGCGCATAATCAGCGATTTCAAAGCAGATAAAGACATCAAGCCGGTTTTTGGTATCAACTCCGGCCGTGTTATTTCAGGCATCATCGGTACGCCTGAGGTTCGCGTTGACAATACGGTAATCGGCGATCCGGTGAATGTCGCTGCCCGCATGTGTTCGCTGGCGAAAAGTGATACGATGCCGATAATAATTTCCGGCGCGATAAAAGACTGCCTTGGCACGGGTTACCGCGTAAAGCCAGTTGCAGTGGAG
>CAZMWO010000477.1:511-3216 GCA_964569565.1 uncultured bacterium
CTGGCGGTCTGTTTCCCAGTATCCCACCGATGCGGCGGACGCTGCCTTCAGCGCCAATCCCGAATCGGAGCTTGCCCTTGCCACCGGCAATATCCTGCGGCTCGGTTTCAACACCGGTTCGGATTACATCCGCGGCAAGAAGCAGGAAGTCGAAGTTTTCAGTCTTGAGGTCTGATGCGGCTTTTCAATCGTGAAATTCGATTTCGGCGAATACCGGGTTGTGATCGGAAAATCGCCGTGCCGGGTCTACCCGCCTGCCCGAGATTACTGTCTGCCCATCAGTGTTTCCGGCCATTATATAATCAAGCTTCTGCGAAAGGTCTGGGTATCCGGCTGTCGGCAGGCTGCAGCCTTCGCTTTGCAGATTGGCCGGCATCAAAGCCGTAATGTCTTCGGGACGCAGGTTCATATCGCCGCCGACGATGATTCTGCCGGCAATTTTTCCGGCAATTTCTGCCAGCAGTCTGAACTGATCAAGGTTTGGCCGGTAACTTCTGTCAGGAGCGGCAGAATACAGATGGGTGTTGATAAGATGCAGCGGTTTTTCGCCAGTTGTGAGTTCTATCTGTAAAATCGCTTTCTGCGCGATGAACTCTTCGAGAGAATGACGCAGAGATGTGGCAAATCGTCTGACAATACCAGTTTTGGGCGAAAACCTGCTCAGTGTGAGCAGGCCTGAGTAGTTGTAGCCTGCTCCCGGCGAATAGATCGAGTAGTAATCAGGAAATGCCGCAATCAGCAGCCCAAGGCTTCGATTGTCCCATACTTCCTGTATCAGAATTATGTCGGGGTTGAGCTCCCGTACAATTTTTGTGAACTCATCTATGCGCTCCTGCTGGTTAAAAAAGAAAGGGAACGGAAACAACAACAGATTGGCGCTGAGAACTCTGACCGATGACCCGGCGGCCTCTGTTCCGGCATTAGTTCCGACTGGCGGAAGAATCACAATTTTCGGGCTGGCAGCGGCCGCCGTCAGTTCGAAGATGCCGGCAAAAGCGAGCAGCGCATCAGCCCGACGCAGCAGGCACGAGCGCTGCGCCCTTTCCAGCAGGCGCGACAGCCGGTTGAACAGAGGCATGCGAACCGGCCTGAGGGTAAAGGATTCTGTGGCATAGGCAGAGTTTATGCTGATTAACAGCATACCTGCCAGTAGTAATTCCGCGACTGAATATTTTTTAAAAAATCTGTACATAGGTGATGTTTGCATAAAAACGTGAGCTATTTGAAGAAAACAGACAAATTATAGCTCTAATCCTGCGAAATTTCACTTCAATTCCGCACAACTTTAAGACGATGAAATAATTAGAGACTAAGACGATCAGGAAAAGCCACCTCGCGGCCTGAAAAATAAGGAGCAAACGATGTTTAAAATAGATGAACACCAGCGCAGAAAGTTGCTTGAGAAACTCGATTCTCTGATGATGCAGTCGCTGCTGAAAGTGGTGCATCAGCCCTCGGCCGGCCCGGTAGCCATAATCGAACGCTAATTCAGGAGGCATTATGTCAGCAATCAATGTTGTCGCGAAAATGTATGATAGTCCTTCTGCTGCAGCCACCAAAGAAACGGCACCTGAGAAGGAAGGATTCGACCAGGTGGTCAAGACCGCCATCGAAGACAAGTCTTCCGAAGCCGGTTGCGCGAACTGCAGCGCCGAAACTGCTGTAGCCGATGCGGCCGCTGTCGACAGCGACCCTGAGGTTAACCGCTCGGCGATGTATCGCTTCACTGTGTTCATAAGGGTAAGTGGCGATATCGGCGGCATGAGCCAGACTCTCGCCGAAGAGTTCGCCAGCCTGACAAAAGGATTTGTCAGCGAACTGCTCGCCGAAAAGGAAGCCGGCGTCGATGTGCTTGACAACTATCTGGGTCAGGCCGAAAGCTCGGTCAGCAAAGGCCTCGCCACTACCAAAAGCATGGTCAATGACATGCTGAGTGCAGCTGATTATGGCCTTAAATCGGTAATCGCGTCGATGACTTCGAATTCATGGATGTCGAGTCTCGGCGGCGGGTCAGCTTCTTCGCTGACCGGCGTCTCGATGGCCGATATCGCCAAGATCTACCTGCAGGACAGCATCAACAAAGGCGCTGCCAATCCAGCCAACATCGTCGACTCATCTTCGGCCGGCGCTGTCAGCTACGGTGGTGGTTTCCAGCTCTCGATGGTAAAAGGCGCGACCGAGCCGCTCAAAATAGTGCCTGAACAGTCAGAACAGAAGGCTTTGGCGGTCAGCAACGATTCAGCAGCCATCAGCAGAAAAGAAAGTATTCTTGAAAGATTTCTTCAGCTTATAGAAGATATGTCGGGCGCCATCAATGGCAAAGTCGTCAGGGCAGGCGTGTCGATCTCATATTTCGACAACGCTGTGAGCCGGGACAAGGAAGTAGTGGAAACGGCCCCGTCACTGAGGGTTAATGCCGTAGACGAAGATGCCGTCGACCAGGCTGAAGAAGTATTGATATAAGATAAAAAGGGAGTTCTCAGGGATTTTATTGGGTGCAAACCAATGCTTTCGGGCTGTCTCATGAGGAGACAGCCTCACTTTGTACAGCAATTTCAGCCGGCATTTCGTCGCGCGCCCGGTAAAAGAGGTATTTCTCGCAAAGAACATAAGGGGTGTAGTTGTTGTCAGGAATCTAGTCCTCTGTCACACATGAATTATGGGGTTGATTGGCGAAGAATAAACACCTGGTAGAAAAATCAAAC
>CAZMWO010000478.1:0-3211 GCA_964569565.1 uncultured bacterium
CCATGGCCTTGTTACCGTTGAGCGCTTCACGCGTAAGTTCGGCAACCTCAGACTCTGAACGCTCTACCAGCTGATAAACCTTCTGTTCACCATCTTTTTTGCAGCCAAACTCTTCTTTGAGCGATAAAAATTCGTCTTTGAGCTTTTTGAGGAAGAGTCTGACCGATTCCTTGTATGAATTCAACAGCCCCTCTTCGGGCGACCTGACAAACTTTTCGCCGCGCGCTTTGACCATATCGATGAGCTCACGCATGTTTCCATCGAAAATTTCGACGCGGGCGGTCTTGATGCTGCTCTGAAAGTCGGCGCCGGACGAACGGCCGCCAGCCACCGGTTTGCCGGCACCGGCACCGGTACCGGTATTGAGATTGCGGTTGTCGATTTTTACCGGCATTTCAGTCTATCCCACACAGAACAACTTTGTTGCGGCCGCTGCCCTTGGCTTTATACAGTGCGCTGTCGGCCTTCTGAATCAACTGATCCTTGTTGTCGGCATTCAGCGGGAAGCCGGCCACACCAATTGAAATAGAACACTTGAGCGGCGGCTGGCCCGGAATGATCGACGGAAAATCATAATGGGCGACATCGCGCCTGATGCGTTCAGCCACGATTTTGGCGTCTGCCTGAGTCGTTTCCGGCAATATGATGGCGAATTCCTCACCGCCGTAGCGGGCCGCAATATCGGTATTGCGCACATTTTTGCGCAGAATCTTGCTGACTTCCTTGAGAATCATATCACCCTGCTGGTGACCGTAATTGTCATTGACCGGCTTAAAATGGTCGATATCGCACATGAGAAGCGAAATAGTCGCGTTATAACGCCGACTTCGTGCAACTTCCTCGTCTAGACGCAGCTGAAAATAGCGATGCACGTAGAGTTTGGTGATCGAATCGGTTATGGCAAGAGAATAGAGGCGCGCATTTTCGAAGGCGATGACGGCCTGAGAGGACAGAGTGGCAAAGAATTCGAGATCGTTTTCGCTGAAAGGTTCGCCGTTGATCTTTGGCCCGACCTTGACTACACCATAGAGTTCGCCTTCTTTGAGCATCGGCACGTAAATCGCGAAGGGCAGATTGCGATTGGCCGCTGAATAAGTCTGATAAGAAGCCTTGCCTGCCAGTTCCTGCGCAAAAATCGGTTTGCGCTCCTTCTCGATGGTAGTCATCGCCCAGGCTTCGGCCGCATCTTTCTTGAGAGCTTCGACCTCTTCTTTGCTCAAGCCCTTGTAAGCCTTAACCTCGAGTTCGGGCCGGTCATCAGAAAACAGCATGAGCACGCCCTTGTTGGCCCATACCGTTTCAAGAAACATATCGATTGAAATTTTGATCAGTTCGTTAAGATCGAGTGTCGAACTCAGCACCTTGCCCGACTGCTGCAGAGTCATCAGATTGAAAACCTTGTGATCGAGCTCATTCTTGGTAGCTTCAGAATTCTCGAAAAGCATGGCGTTGTTGATCGAAGTGCTGGCAAGACCGACAATCGCCTGAATCATCAGGTAATCAGATTCTTCAATACTGTTACCGTTTCTGCGGTCAGTCAGAATAAGCAGACCGACAAGATGATCCTTGATGCGCATCGGAAAAATAAGTCTGAGATTGCGGATTTCATCGCTCTCAAATTCTGCCACCATCAGGGTCTTTTCTTTATCGGAGGGTTCCCAGTAACCCTGTTCGGAAAAAATATAGGCAAGAATCTGGTTGTCTGAATAAAACCTGAACTTGGCGAACAATTCCGGCGATATCCCGATGAGGTCTTTTACACTGACCAGATCGGTTTTATCGTTGTACAGCATGACTCCGGCACCGGCAAATCCAAGGCGCTCGGTAAATATGGTTATAAAATTGCGTATCAGCGTATCGACGTTGAGACTGCCACCCATAGCCTGGCTGGCAAAATAAATCGCCGAGAGCGAATCAACCTTCTGCTCGAGTTCATGGTTGATATCGCTGATTTTCTGCATGTAATCTTCGATCGCAGCACGCGACTCGATCATACTGCCGACTATCTTGGTAAAGCTTCCCTGCACCTCTTCGAGATCGCTCAGGCGAAGATCTTTGAGCCCTTCATGCACGTCGCCATCGGCAACTTTGTCGGCAATCTCGATGAAATCCTGCAACGGCTTGAGCACTTTGCGCATAATGCTGAAATGCACAAAAAACAGAGTGCCGGCGCCGGCGGCGATGTAAGATCCGATGTCTATGTGATGCCCCATGAACCTGAAAGCCAGATAGACAATAACCCAGAAGACGACCAGTAAAAGGTCGAGCTTGAGAGCTATATTGGCTTTGAGTCTGTTCATTCACTGCCATCCGGAAAAGTGAGACGTTTTTTGAGGCCTTCGATAATGCGTGTGGAAATCGCCTGCGGGTCGCCATCGGCCTGCACAACGACAAACCGTTCGGGTTCCTGCTGCGCCAGCGAATTATAGCCATCATAGACCCTGCGGTGAAATTCGAGCGCTTCAGATTCGATGCGATCGTGCTGCTTGCGCCCGCCATGACGGGCGCGTTCGAGGCCCTGTTCGGGCGAAATCTGCAACAATACGGTACAGCCCGGCAGAAAACCTGGCAGAAACTGCGCATGAATTGCACGCACTCTCTCAGGATCGAGACCGCGGCCGTAGCCCTGATATGCCATACTTGAGTCGAAATAGCGGTCGCAGAGCACGACTTTGCCAGCCGCGACAGCAGGATGTATAACCTTGTGCAGGTGTTCGTTGCGCTGCGCCAGCATCAGAAAGAGCTCAGTCGCCGGCTCGAGACTGCCGGTTTCATTGCCGAGCAGAACCGAGCGAATGCGGTCGCCGGCCGGCGTACCACCCGGTTCGCGCGTAGTAACGACCTCGAGCCCGAGCCTGGCGAAATGATCGCGCAGCAGAGCAATCTGCGTAGTTTTACCGCTACCTTCGGGCCCCTCGAAAGTTATGAACCAACCCTTTGCCATTCTGATTTTCCCGGTCTTCAGCCTATTTCAAAAAAGTCGTCGAGCTTGGTGAGCTTGAATACATTGAGAACAGGCTCATTCAGCTTTACTATCCTGAGTTTGCCGTTATGCCTGATGATCTCTTTTTTGAGATAAACAAGCATACCAAGCCCCGAACTGTCAAGATAGCCGACGCGGTCCATGTTCAGCTCGTATGTCCAGCCGGTCGATTCTATCGAATCCATGACTTCCGATTTGAGTGCCTTGGCACTCTGGATGTCGAGTTCA
>CAZMWO010000479.1:0-3203 GCA_964569565.1 uncultured bacterium
AACCCGCAACCTGCTGATTACAAGTCAGCTGCTCTGCCAATTGAGCTACGCCGGCGGCTACCAGTTCAAAAAGAACTGTACCGTGCTAACGGTATTGAGCGATTATAAAGCAGTTGCAGTTTAATGTCAACTGTTTTTTGAATTATTTTTGAAAAAACCGCCGCTGTCGCAAAATCTCGTACAGGACTACGGCAGTGCTGACTGAGACGTTTAAAGAGGGGGTTTTGCCGGCAAGCGGAATCACCACCAGATCGTCGCAAACCCGCTGAATTCTTTCGCCCAACCCCGCATCTTCGCCGCCGGCCACAAGAACAACGTCATTATTGTACATTATCTCGTCGTATTTTTTTTCGGCTTTGCCATCGAGACCGACCACCCAGAAACCAGCTTCCTTGAGCTGCTCCAGAGCTGTGCCCATATTGTTCACACGTGCGACGGGCAGGTGTGCTGCAGCGCCCTGAGCCGTGCGTATTGCCCATTCGGTCATGCAGGCAGCACGATGTTTTGGAATAATCACACCACCGCAACCTGATGCCTCGACAGTGCGCACAATGGCTCCGAGATTACGCGGGTCTTCGACGTGGTTGAGAGCTACCAGTATGCGACGGCCCGCCGGCAGACGATCGACCAGTTCTGCCAGTTCACAGTAGTCAAAAACTCCGCCGACAGCTGCGACACCCTGACTCTTGGCGCCAAATTTTCTTTCGAACAGATCAGGCCCGAGCTCTTTTACCGGAATATGGCGTTGAGCTGCCAGTTCGCGAATCTGCCCGCCAACCGGACCTTTAACAGCTGTCGAAATGACGACCGAATCGAGAGTCTGGGCACCTTCCAATGCCTGAAGAACCTCATGTCGGCCCTTTATGATCAGGCGTTCATCTTCAGCGGGAGAGGCGGAGTGCTCATTATCGCGCTTGTCAAAATTCTTTTCAACCGGCTTTTGCGGCGGGCGGGACGGGCGGTCCTGCCAGTCCTGGCGTTGCGGACGATTACGGCCATCCTGCCGATCAGGATCCCTGCGGAAATCCTTGCGGTCGGGCGCGCCGTGGCGCTCTGGCCTGTCAGAACGATCTGGTCTGTCAGAGCGGTCAGGGCGACCAGAGTGATCTGGCCGGCCAGACCTATCAGGTCTGCCAGAACGATCGGGTCTGCCGGCACGATCAGGCCTGCCAGAACGATCAGGTCTGCCAGAACGGTCAGGTCTGCCGGCATGGTCAGGGTGGGCTGGCCGCTCAGGTCTTGCACTGCGGTCTGGTCTGCCGGCGCGATCAGGACGCTCAGGTCTTGCACTGCGGTCAGGCCTGTCGTTATTATCACGCTGGTCCGGTCGTGGACCTCGGACCGGACGTTCAGGACGCCCCTGCCGGCTGTCATCGCGACCGTGCTTTTTTGCAGAATCACCGCGTTTGCCAAAATCTTTAGAGCCACCTGGTCTTTTATTCATACTGTTTATCCCTGTTTCAGTCGGTCTGGCCGGTCTCGTGAACCTGGCCGGTAATAAGATCGAACAATTTCTCTAGACGCTCTTTCTGGCCGGTCAGAAACAGCCAGGCCACCCAGGCTTCGAGAGCGGTGGCGCGCGCATATTCAGCCCGCGTGCCGGAGCCGTATCGGGCCGGAGTTTTGGCATTACGCCAGGTTTTTACCATCTGCTGCTCGTTTTCGTCGAGGCCGGCGAAAACCATGTCGAAAATTTTCGCCTGAGCAGAAGAGTTCACATGCCCGACCAGCGAATCATGCAAACGGCCGGCATTATCGATGCCACTGCGCACGTGAGCCAGACGCAGGCCCAAGTCATAGACGGCATCACCGATATAGGCAAGAGTGCGGGCCGGCAGGCGCGCCACTTCATCGGCGTTCCAGGGATTGCTGAGATCGAAGCTGTCTGAGCCGCCAAACTGTGTTTTGTTGACTTCCACGCTTAAATCCGCTTCCAGCGGGCTCCATCACGGGTGTCTTCGATCAGAACCCCTGCGTCTTTAAGGCGATTGCGAATGGCATCAGCAACATCATATTTTTTGGCGGCTTTCATTTCCTGGCGCAGCTCGATAAGCATCTGCATTATCGGCGCGATATCCATATCTGCCTGCCCTCCGGATGCCGGTGGCAAAATGCCGAGCACATCGCCGCCCCATTTCTGAATAATCGACAAAATGAGCTTTGCCGTGTTGGCTGAAAGGGCGCTGGCACCGATAAAACGGTTAACCTCGGTTACAAAACTGTATAAACCGGCAATGGCACCGGGAGTATCAATATCATCATCGAGACGCTCACGGATTTTTGCTTCGACATCTCCACAGAGCTTTTCGGCTTCGTTATCAGCTGCACCGGCGCTGACATTCTTCTCGACAATCTCGAGCAGAGAGGTCTGCAGCTGGGCCAGACGTCCAAGTCCGCTGGCAGCGGCTGAAATTGCCTCTTCGGTATAGTTAGACGGCGAGCGATAGTGTGTAGACAAAACAAAAGCGCGCAGAGCTTCGGGCGAATGCCTTTCCAGCAGATCTTCGCAGGTCTTGAAATTGCCGAGCGACTTGCCCATCTTGATGCCATCGACAGTGACCATATTGTTGTGGACCCAGTAGCGGCAGAAGGGAACGCCGTTAAGAGCCTCGGACTGAGCTATCTCGCATTCATGGTGCGGAAACTTGTTTTCGAGGCCGCCGCCGTGAATATCGAAGGTGTTGCCAAGATATTTGGTAGCCATAACCGAGCATTCGATGTGCCAGCCGGGATATCCCGGGCCCCATGGCGAGTTCCATTTGAGAATGTGACCGGGTTCGGCCTTTTTCCAGAGTGCGAAGTCACGCGGATTTTTCTTGTCACTGCGTGATTCTACGCGCACTGCTTCTTTCTGTTCTTCGAGACGCCGGCCGGAAAGCTTGCCATATTCAGGAAACGATTCAACATCGTAATAGACATTTCCGTCGACTATGTAAGCATGGCCTTTTTCGACAAGCTTCTGCACAGCTTCGATCTGCTCGCCAATATGCTGACTGGCGCGCACATAGAAGTTCGGATGGGCAACACGCAGTTTTTCCATGTCGTTCATGTACTGCCTTGTCCATTTGTCAACGATCTCCCAGGGATGTACCTGATCGATACGGGCCTGACGCTGAATTTTGTCTTCGCCGGCATCAGCATCGTCGGTAAGATGACCGACATCGGTAATATTGACAACATGCTTGACCTTGTACCCCAGCGCC
>CAZMWO010000480.1:0-3193 GCA_964569565.1 uncultured bacterium
AAGGCTTCGGACTGGATTCATTACCAGAGTGCCGTAGAGAAAAACGACAAAGATGCCGACAAACATCAGCTCAGGTGCGATGGCCCAGCAGCGGCTGCGCACAAACTCCTCGCGGCTGGAAAGCCTTGTCAGCTCTTCAGTGATACCGACAAGTGCCTGTTTCTGTTCGAGGCTGGCTGAGTTGCCAAAGTTTTCTTCATTCTCAAACTGGTCGAGCAGACTGGCTCTTTGCCTTCTCAGTGACTTCAGCCTGATCGAGAGTTTGCCGATTTCCCACCAGCGCACAGTTTCATCGACAAGCCAGAACATCGCGTCAATGGCGTGATGAGTCCACTTTACCAGCAATCCGCCGTTCGCTATATCCGGCTTCGTATGCAGAGATTCTCCGCATGAACGGCAGAACTCCACCATGGGATAATTCATCTCATGGCAATGCCTGCACTCTAATGTCTTTTCTTCCATTATGCTATTTTCAACCAGCAGCGGCCATATGTCAACCACGCCGGCATTATTGGAATTCTATACTTCGTTCTGCCAGGAGTGAAGATAGCACTCTCCGGCTACCGGGCGGCCAAGAAAGTCGGCAGCGATTTCGGCAAAGGCCTCAGTGCTGTCTGATACAAAATAAGTTTCGCGGCCGGCCTGTGTCGCGTCAGTGTTTATGCGTCTTGCCTGCAACACTTCGCGAACTTCGACAGCGGTTTCGCGCGCTGAATCTATCAATAGCGTCTTTCCATCAAAAAACTGGTTGATCAGATCCTTTAGCAGCGGGTAGTGGGTGCAGGCCAGAATCAGCGAGCTGACCTGCTTTTTCTTGAAATCGCCCAGATACATTGCAAGGGCCATGCGCGCAATGTCTGAATGCATCAGATTCTCTTCGACAATAGGCACCAGCAGAGGGCAGGCGCGGGCGATAACGTGCAGGTTGCAGCGAAGTCTGCTGATTCGATCCTGATAGGCTCCTGAAGCTATTGTTGCCCGCGTGCCGATTACGCCGACCGGCCCTTCGCCGGCACCTTTTACCGCAGCACGAACTCCCGGATCGATGACACCGATCACCGGCAGAGATGTCTCGGTTTTGAGCGTGCCAAGTGCCAGTGCTGATGCGGTATTGCATGCTATGACCAGCATTTTAACATTCTGTTGTGCGAGAAATGAGGCGATTTCTGCCGAAAACCGGCGAACGACCTGCACGGATTTGCTTCCGTATGGAACGCGCGCGGTGTCGCCAAAATAAATGAGATCTTCATGCGGCAGCATGGCGCGGATTTCTTTGAATACGGTCAGTCCGCCGATGCCAGAGTCAAAAATACCTATAGGTCTGTTATCCATGCATTACCTGCCTGTCGCGCCGGTTTTAATTTTTCCGTTGATGATATCATTGCGAACTGAGGACAGTTCTGAGATCAGCTGGTCGCCCACAACCTTTGAGCTCAACTGAAAATCGGTAAGGCCGATTACACCGTCTGCAATGCCGTAAGAGCGCTTTATCGACGCCGGATCTTTTCCTTCACAGATATTGCTGATTATGTTCTCAACGACAAGATCGACGCGCTTGAGCATGCTGGTCAAAACCAGACCGGGTGCCAGAGAATCCTGGTTCATATCGACACCGATAACCTGTCCGCGCGATTTCACCGCCGCCGATATCACTCCGAGGCCCGATGCTCCGGCTGCCGGAAAGATGACGTCGCAGCCGGTGCGATACATGTCGAGAGCCATTTCAGAAGCTTTTTCTGGGTTGTTGAACCCGCTATAATCTTCGGCAACAAACTGTTCGATAATTTCTGTGCTGCTGACTGCGGCCAGTGCTCCGTTTTTATAACCGGTTGCAAAGCGCTCGATCACCGGTATTTTGACTCCACCGATAAAGCCTATTTTACCGGTCTTGCTCATACGTGCGGCCAGATAACCGCACAGGTAGGCGCCTTCATCTTCTCTGAAATAGACGCCGCGAATACTTCCTTCGTTGATCTCGGAGTCTATGACAAAAAATTCCAGATGCGGTTGTTCGGCAGAAACCTTGCGAATCGCATCGTTAAAGCCGGTTCCGACTACAATTATAGCGTCGAATTTCTGGCCGGCAAAGAAGCGCAGGGAGGCCTCGTGATCCTGCATGGTTGATGGCTCAATCACCACACCCTCGATGTTGAACTTCTTCTCAGCCTGCTTCAGGCCGTCATAAGCATAATCATTGAAGCCTTTGTCGTTGAGCCCACGCGGCGTTATCATCAGGCCGATTCTTTTTGAAGAGCCTGAATCATCCTTCGGCTCCTGGTTGCAGCAACCGGAGGTGATCAGCATCAGAGCGAGAATCAGAACTCCAGCGCTGAAAACTGATTTTTTGAGAAAAGGCGGTTTTCCTGGCATTTTTCAGCCTCCCTTGCGTATTCTAGAGCCAGTTCGGGTCCGGCCTGTGACAGGTATGACTGACGAAGGGCTTCCTGAGGACTTGCAAAATTTACTCTAAGTTTCGGCGAAAGTCTATTCAACTCTTCCTTGAGATATTTAACTGCCTGTTTCATCTGCTGCTGCGAAGCCGGCTTAAGGCTCTGCCATTCTGTATGCCGCTTTGGCACAAACAGCGAAAATGCTGTTGAAAGGTGCCCTGGCGAAGGGGCCGCCGCAATCGTTTTTTGTATAAGAGCGGCGGTTGCGTCGAGGTCGCTTTTGTCTTCTTCTGGCAGGCAGGCGACAAAATAGAGCTTGAGCTGCTCGAAGCCGGCTGCAAAAATCTGGCGAATGCAGTCCAGAAAACGTTCTTCGTGCAGAGGTTTTCTGATGGCTGTTTGAAGTCTGATGCTGCCAGTCTCGGGTGCGAGCGTCAGACCGTTTACGCCTGACCGGCGTAAAATTAAGAGCAGTTCACGGTCGAGCTGCTCCCATTTGATTGAAGAATTGCGGATTCTTATCTGGCGCTGGTCAAGCATTCTGAAGATTTCTGCAATCTGCGGGTGGTCGAAAAGCGATGGAGCCACCAGGCCAAGGTCACGACAGTCAGGGTGCTGATCCAGCCAATCTGATAGTTTTTCAGGCCGCAACGCCCGCACCGGTTGATATATTGACCGGGCCAGACAGAATGAGCAGTTGCGTGGGCAGCCGCGCATCAGCTCTATGAGATGTGCTCCACCAAAGGCGTTCAGCGAAGATACGATGTGTGAATATGCCGGTTGAATATTTATATCGTGCATGG
>CAZMWO010000481.1:0-3183 GCA_964569565.1 uncultured bacterium
CTTCAAGACCTATATCGACGAATACGAAGATGTTCCACCTTCACTCAAGGTTTATCGAAAAGAGAACCGTGATACCTATGCTGACAAGGCTCTGGGTGGCTGGGAAGGACTGCTGCGTTTCGAAGCGGTCGGCAAATATCGCAACGCCGAGAAAAAGCTCGAAGTCATTCGTGAGCTCAAAGTAACCGACCTGACGCCACCGGCTGAGAATTACACCCTTTTTGTGGCCAGCCGCAAAGACGAATACCTTCGTCACGGCGAATTCAGATGTCGTAACTGGAGCGTAGTCAGAGACCTCAAAGCGCTTATCGACGATATTGCCGAAAAGACCGGCAGCGCTTTTCAGGAGACACTTGGCACGACTGCCAGCGACTACTTCTGGGAGCCGAACATGGCCAGCAACGTCAGTTTCGAAGGTGAAATTAAGGTAAGAATTCTCAAAGTCATCCGCAAGCTGGTAATGTCCGTCTCCGATCTCAAGGTCAAGGATTTCGTCGATTTTTCAATTGGAAAACTGCACCCGTATTTGTGGGGCAAAATTCGAACCAATGGTCGCCTGCATGTTTACCTGCCGTTTTTTGCCGCAGACGATATCATCAACTACTTTGAAGATAACTCGATATTTTCGCATCAGCGCCCTGAAATCGGTTACCTTTTCTGCAACAATCAGTTGCACGATCCATATCTGAGCAAATATACCTACTACGAAGGCGAAATAATCAGGTATTATCAGAAACTCAAGCCTTACGTGCTCGGTATCACCGAAACGCCGTATCCGAGTTCAGATCCTTATACGATCAATACCAAATTTGATTTTGTTTCACGTAACCCTGATAAACTGGAGCCCATGCAGCTCGACCGTATAAAGAAAGACGCCAAAGACTATTGTCATGAATTCATCGAACGTGATCTGACCTTGCAGGGCACTTATTCAAAACCTGCTACCATAATGGGACTGGTCTACGTTCAGGGCAATCTTTTCATTGGTGGTCGTATCTCAGGCCAGGCGATGATCGTGGCTCAGGGCGATATCATCATCACTGACAATGTCGTCCAGGACAGCGCTGCATCTTTTCTGTCTCTGGTATCGCTGAATGGCTCGGTAAAATATGCGCGCGAACTTAAAAACGCCAAGGTCGAGGCTGCTATTTACGCTAAAGAAAGCATTGTTGGCGGCGAACAGATAAATATTTTCGGCAATCTCGTCGTCGATTCGCTGAATCGCCAGAAAGGCGAAGATGGCGCTCTGATCATGCCGAAAAAGGTAATGATAAATTACGATTCAAAGCTTAAGAGCGAAGTTGGCAGCAATGTCTGCTTCAACATCTCAGACCTGATTACGACCATGCGTGATCTCTGATCGCTTCAGTCCGGGTAGGCTGAGATGAATTCGAACGAAGGCATGCGCACCAGCTGGCCGAGATCGTTGATGATGTCGTAAAACTTCCAGTCGGTGGTGCCGTTGAACGTGATCATCTGTCCTTCGCGTGCAAATGGCGGGAAACCGCCGCGCCTGGTCGCCAGCAGAAAAGTCGGCTGGTTGTTGAAGTGGCTGTTGAGACGATAATCGTTGCGTTCGCGACTCATCGTGTCAAGTTCGTCCTGACTGAGTTCTTTGATCATCAGCAGAAAATCCCGGCCATGTCTGGTGAGCTTTCGGGCGATGTAGCCACGCCACTCAACTGTGATCGGGCCGGTAAATCTGGTTTTGAAGCTGATATCATTGAGCTGCCAGTACTGCAGATTGGTACCGGCAAAATTGCCTCGGGTCGCAGTAAAGCCTTCGCGGGCCGGTCGTTGTTTCTCTTCGGTTTCGCGAATTTTAAACCGGGCAACTTCCAGTTTTCTTACTGCATCGCGTCGCGAACTTTCGATAAGATTGCCTGTTGCCAGCGCCTGGCTGAAAAGATTGGCTGCCTCTTCGAACTTGTTGGTCGTAAATGCGTGATTGCCACGCAGATACAGGTCGTTGGCAAGATTGCCGGCCGATTCGTTCAGACGCATCTGCAGATTGGGGTTGCCGGGGTTCATGGCATTGGCCCTGGCATAATACTCTTTTGCCTTTTCGGGGCTTCCCATGGTTTCGTAGACGCGTGCCATTTCAAGGGCCACCGAAGCCTGCGGTTTTACCACGTAATAGATCTGATAGTTTTTTATCGCGTCTTCAAGCAGATTGACCCGCGAGTAGTTGCGGCCAAGCAGATAATAGGCATCATAAAATTTGTCATCGACGCGCAGGCATTCTTCAAGATGCTTTATCGATGCGAAAAGGTCGCCTTTAAGGCTCAACGCCTTGCCTAAGAGAAAATGCGCGCGTGGGCTGTCGGGATTATTCTGTAGTATGACTTCAAGTACTGCTATTGCTTCATCGGTTTTGCCACTGTCAAGGAGCGTTTCGGCACGTTGTTCGCCAGCCGGTTTTGATGCCTGGGTGGTGGCGCGTAGTGGCAGCGGCGGCAGGTTCATATCCTGGGTGTTGACGCGGGTGGCCGGCTGCATTGGAGGCAGAGCCGGCTCAGTCGGCTGAGTATACACTCTGGCTGGTTGCGACGGCAATGTCTGGCGCGGTTGAACAGGTTGCGGAGTCGGTTGTTGCGTGATGACGCGTGCCGGGGCAGTCTGTGGCGGTGGCTCATACTTTACTACCGGTGCCGGTGCAGGCGTCTGTATTTGAGACGACATGGCGGTCTGCCCTTCATAGGCTTTTATGCGTTTCAGCTCAACGCTGCATCTCGCGATACCGCGCCGGGCTGCAACCATGGAAGTGTCGAGTGAGGCGGCGAGGCGGTATTCCTTGAGCGCTTCTTCAAAATTACCGGTCAGCTCGAAAAGACGGCCAAGATTGAAATGTACTCCGGGATGCCGGGGAGACTGCTCATACGCTTCTTTCAGTGTCTGATGTGCCTGTTTGTAGCGCTGCTGATAAATGTGGTTGACCGCTTCTTCGACAAGAATGTTGGTGTTGTCGAAGGCCAGTAATGGCATGCTGCCGGCCGCGGCCAGCGCAGCTGACAGAATCAGGGTTTTTAATCTGCCCGGGTATTTCATTGGCAACATCCTTTAAACTTGATCAGGCTTTTTTGACTAGCCTTCTGATTATATGCTATTATCGTTTTCGAAACAAATCTGATGGAGGTCGGCATGTCTATTTTCCGTTTTATCTGGTGGGCAGTCATAATCAGT
>CAZMWO010000482.1:0-3169 GCA_964569565.1 uncultured bacterium
GAAGGTGAACCGGCTGTGGTCGCCAATCCGCTCGCCAGTTTTGCTGAGTGTCTCAACGACAAAGCGGCGCGGGGTGATATTGACCCCCTGATCGGGCGTTCGCGTGAAGTTGCCAGAGCTATCATCGTGCTCAACCGCCGGCGCAAGAATAACCTGATTTTCGTCGGCGAGCCCGGTGTCGGCAAGACCGCGATCGTCGAGGGCATCGCGCTGCGCATTCACAAAGGTGAAGTGCCGGCAACCCTCAAAGATATCAAGATCTACTCGCTCGACATGGGCGCGCTGCTGGCCGGTACCAAGTATCGCGGTGATTTCGAGGCGCGCCTCAAGGCTACGATCAAAAGCCTGCAGCAGATTCCCGGCGTGATTCTCTTCATCGACGAGATTCATACCATTATCGGGGCCGGCGCGGTCAGCGGCGGCGCTCTCGATGCCGCCAACATTCTCAAACCCGCCCTCGGCGCTGGCAAATTCAGATGCATTGGCACCACCACCTTCGAGGAATACAAAAATTTCGACAAAGACCGCGCTTTTTCGCGGCGCTTTCAGAAGATCGATCTCTACGAACCTTCGGTCAGAGAGACGCACCGCATTCTTGTCGGCCTCAAACCGGTTTACGAGAAATTTCATGGCGTTACCTATACCAGAAAGGCTCTCAAAGCTGCGGCAGAACTCTCTGCCAAATACATTCAGGAACAGTTTCTGCCTGACAAGGCTATCGATGTAATGGATGAAGCCGCAACCATACTCAAGATCAAAAAGCGCGAAGGTGCGATGGTTGTCAAACATGCCCATATCGAAAAGGCGATTGCGCGTATTGCGCGCATTCCGTCTCGGCGCATCTCGACCTCTGACCTCGATAAGCTCAAGAATCTGCAAAGCGAACTCAAGAACGTGATCTTTGGTCAGGATCAGGCACTCGAAGCGCTGGTGCGCGCTATCAAGATTTCGCGCGCCGGTATGGCCGGTTCGACGCGGCCGGTCGGATCATTTCTGTTCACCGGGCCGACCGGTGTCGGCAAAACCGAAGTGGCAAAACAGCTGGCGGCCTCGCTCGGCGTCAATTTTCTGCGCTTCGACATGAGCGAATACATGGAAAAGCATGCGGTGGCCCGCTTTATCGGCGCGCCTCCGGGTTATATCGGTTACGAACGGGGTGGGGCGCTGACTGATTCGATCCGCAAGCACCCCTATTCGGTGCTGCTGCTAGACGAAATCGAAAAGGCGCACGAAGACGTATTCAACATTCTGCTGCAGGTCATGGATTACGCTACCCTTACCGACAACACCGGCAAGAAGGCGGATTTCCGCAATGTCATCCTGATCATGACCTCGAATGCAGGTGCCCGCGATATGGCGAAAGGCTCGATCGGCTTTACCCGCGAGCAGGACACCGAATGGAAAGGCAAAGCAGCAATCGAAAAGCTTTTTTCGCCAGAATTCCGCAATCGTCTCGACGGTATCATCAGCTTCGCGGCGCTTGCCCCCGAAACGATGAGGCTGGTTGTCGACAAGTTCATCCGCGAACTTAATGCTCAGCTCAAAGAGCGCCTGGTCGAGCTTGAACTCGATGAATCGGCGCGGCTATGGCTGGCCGAAAAGGGATACGACCCGGTTCACGGCGCCCGCCCGCTCGCGCGCGTGATTCAAAAAGAGATCAAGGATGCGCTTTCCGAAGAAGTTCTTTTCGGAAAACTCAGCCACGGCGGCCATGTGCGCCTAAGCCACATCCCCGCCGCCGAAAAACTCGAATTTTTTATCGAGGATGGCAAATAAAGCTAAAATTATTTCGGACATCTGCCGATGTGACGAGCGGCGTATTATACGCTGTTAAAAAGTTCATGTCGTGGCCGGTCGGAAACGACTGTCTGCGGGAATGGGCGCAAAGGAGCTGGGTATGAAAAGAAATACCGCAATAGTCGCATTGGCAGCCTGGTTGCTGGCATCGCCGGCCTGGGCGCAGAGCTATTCTTATTCGCAGCAGCAGGTGCGGCAGAATGGCTTTTCGAGCTCGATGCAGACTGCCATGAGCAGATCTGATCAATACAGTGCGACCCAGAATGCACCGCAATATCTGGGGCAGAGTGAAACCCTGCCGCCAATAACGGTTGCGCCGGGTTCATCAGGCGCGCCGCAGCAGCTGAGCCTGCCGCCTATCACCGGAAATGTCAGTGGCAGTTCTTCAGGGCTTTCTTCGCAGATCGCCGCGCCGGTGCCGGTGCAGCGGCCGCAGAGGGCCCCGGTCGTAAAGAGCGGCGGCAAAAGGGCAACCGGAGGTAGTGAGATTTACTCGCAGGAACCGCTCAACCTGCCGCCGGTAACCACCTTGCCGGTGCCTTCGCGCACGGTGCTGCCACCGCTTTATTCTGACACCATGATGACGGTTCCGCTTGAAGAAGCGGTAACCCGCGTGCTGGCCTGCAACATGTCGGGCTTTACCGGGCTTACTCACACGACTTCGGCTGACGTCAGCAAGGCCGGCTCGTTCAAGATGGGCTTTCATTCAAGCTGGTTCGATCTCGACCGCGTTTACGATCGCCAGCTGGCGAGCAACGAAAGTGGCGACATGCTCGAACTGCCGATATTCTTCAACTATGCGGTAACCGACGACCTCGAAGTTATTTACACAATACCGGTCGTTGATTACACCATCAAATCACGCATTCTCTGGACCCGCGATGTTTCGGAATCAGGTAGCGGCGACTCGAAACTTGGCTTCAAATACCGCATTTTCGATAATCCGCAGTATCAGATGCGTGGTGCCTTTGGTCTCGGTTTCAAGTTTCCGACCGGTAACGACAGCAAAGGGCTTGGTACCGGCAAAACCGACTTCGAGATCTTTACCGCTTTCAGCAAGAGTTACGAAAAAGTCGTCGGCCATCTCAATCTTGGCTATGTCATGACTGGTGACCCAAATACCCAGTTCTATCCTGATGGCCTGGCCGACAAGTTTTACTACAACATCGGTATTGAATATCCGCACACACACAACGTTACCGTAATGGCTGAACTTGCCGGTGAAGACTGGGGCGCCGAAGGCCTCAAAGTCGATGTAATACCCGGTCTGCGCTACACTCCGACCGAAAACTTCGCATTCGAGTTGGCAGTGCCGATTGCAGTCACCAACGACCAGCGCTACGGCTACAACTACCGCCTCGTGCTCGGCCTT
>CAZMWO010000483.1:0-272 GCA_964569565.1 uncultured bacterium
CCCTTTCTTTAAGCGACGTCAGCGCCGACTTCTACAGCGAGAATCTCAAGATGTCGGGAACCGGCAGCGACTTTACCTTCTGCCATGGCCAGCAGAAGCAACCCTGCCACATCAACCTGGCCGGTGAATACAATGTTTTCAACGCCCTGATGGCGGGAGCAATGAGCATTGCCGCCGGAGCCGATCTGACAGCGGTAAGCAATGGTATCGGCGCGGTCAAAAATGTCCCCGGCCGGCTCGAAACCATTCAAAACGATCAGGGCATCAACGTC
>CAZMWO010000483.1:282-3161 GCA_964569565.1 uncultured bacterium
GGCCTTGCGACCGGTAACTAAAAATCGCCTTATCACCGTATTCGGTTGCGGCGGCAACCGCTCGCACGAGAAACGCCCGATCATGGGCAAGGTAGCCGTTAAATATTCAGACATGGTCGTCGTCACCAGCGACAACCCCCGCAAAGAGCAGCCAGAAGCAATTATCGAACAGATAATGAATGGCATTAACGAGGCCGGCATCGAAGCCGGTAAAAAGATCCTTCAGGATGCAGATCGCAAAGCCGCTATTTTCAAGGCACTCGGCGCGGCTCAGGCCGGAGACACGGTTGTGATAGCGGGAAAAGGACACGAAACCGGTCAATACTTCGCCGATCGCACAATTCCGTTTGATGATCGCGAAGTTGCCCGCAGTTTTTTCCGGAAGCCAGATGAAGACAGATAACTGGACTGCCCGACTTATCGCCCGGGCCTGTGAAGGGCAGTTGCTTCACGACAGCAACCGACCGATAAACGGTTTCAGCATAGACACGCGAACCATTCAGCCCGACAACCTTTTTGTCGCGCTCAAAGGTGAGAACCAGGACGGGCACCTTTATGCCGCAAAAGCAGTTGAGGCTGGCGCGACTGCGCTGCTGATCTCGAATGAAACAGCTGTTGCCAGCCTTATCGACAAGGTTTCCGTTATAAAAGTTGACGACACGCTCGCCGGTCTGCAGAAAATCGCACAGAATCGTCGCAGCCGGCTTCAGTCAAAGGTCATCGGCGTTACCGGAAGCAATGGAAAGACCACTACCCGGGCCATGTTACAGCATCTGCTGACCAGCGTGGGCCGCTGCAGCTCTACCAGCGGCAATCTGAACAATCATATCGGCCTGCCGCTGACCGTTCTTGGTCTCGATGCAGCGGCTGATTACGCGGTTCTTGAAATGGGTATGAACCATCAGGGTGAGATCCGCGACCTCTGCCGTATCTCCCGACCAGACGCAGCTCTGATCAGCAACATCGGGCCGGCTCATATCGGCATTCTTGGCAGCCTTGAGAATATTGCGCTGGCAAAAGCAGAAATTCTTGAGACTCTATCTGAGAAGCAGGTTGCTGTGGTTCCCGGCGACACTGAATTCAGCGAACTTCTGCGCAAAGCGACAAAGGCCAGGCTTTTTTATTTTGGCGAAGGTGAACATAACGATTATCACATTTCCGATCTGCAGATGACTGTCGAGGGAGTCAGCTTCCGGCTGACCGCTCCCGACGGCAGCTGCGACTGCAAACTGCGACTGGCCGGCCGCCACAATGCCTTTAACGCTACGGCTGCGCTCGCCCTTTTCCATCAGCTCGGACATGACCTGAAAAAAGGCTGCCAGCTGCTTGAAAGCTTTGCTCCTGTGGGTGCGCGTATGGAAAGAGTCGAAATCGACGGCATCAACATTCTTCTCGACTGTTATAATGCCAATCCCGGCTCGATGAGCGAAGCTCTCAGATTTCTCGCAGTTTGCCCGGCTCCACGCATTGCTGTGCTTGGCGATATGCGCGAGCTTGGCGACATGGCTGTGCCGATGCACCGCCAGCTTGGCGTGCAAGCCGCAGCCAGTCGGCCCGAGCTGCTTGTCTGCGTTGGTGCAGACGCGGCTCATATCGCGGCGGCGGCACGCGAGAACGGCATGGCCGAAGCATCGGTAATAGCGCTAAGCTCTAACGATGCGGCGGCCGAAGTATTGAAAGACAGATTGATAAAGGGCTCGACCGTTCTTTTCAAGGCCAGCCGGGGCATGCACTTCGAAACGATAGTGCGCAGCCTCTGGCCGGACCTCGGCAAAGACCTGCACTGAGCCGTTAAATAAGGAGTTTTTGCTTGTTCAGCTCTATTTTCGAGCCACTTTCGATCCGTATCATTTTTTCCATAGTCACCTCGTTTCTGCTGTCGATGATCATCGCGCCGCGGGTCATATTCAATCTCAAATCGCGCCAGATTGGCCAGACCGTGCGCGAAGAGGGCGTCAAGGAACACCTGAAGAAAAGCGGTATTCCGACCATGGGTGGCATCATCATTCTGATACCGCTGATGATAACGACAATTTTATGGTGCAAACTCAACCCGTTCGTGGTAATTGCGCTGCTGGTCACTGCCATCATGGGACTCATCGGCTTTTTTGACGACATCACCAAAGTAGTAAGAGCGCGCTCTCTTGGCCTTACTGCACGTCAGAAACTGTTCGGCCAGATACTGGCCGGTTTTGGCGCCGCACTGGCGATCAAGTATTATCCCGGACTGCGTTTCGAACTGACCATGCCGGGCAAGGAAATTCTGGAACTGACACCAACCTGCACCCAGCTGCCGGTATTGGGGGCGATCGATCTTGGCTGGCTTTATATTCCCTTCGCTATTGCGGTTATTGTCGGCGCCACCAATGCAGTCAACCTGACTGACGGGCTCGATGGCCTGGCCGCAGGCACCGTCGTGGTAGCTGCCACACCTTTCATGGTATTTGCCTATGTCTGCGGACACATAATTTTTGCCCGCCATATCGGCGTCGTTTACATTGCCGGAGTTGGCGAACTGGCGGTAATGAGCGCAGCAATCGGCGGAGGCTGTCTCGGCTTTTTATGGCACAACGCCCACCCTGCTTCGGTATTCATGGGCGACACCGGCTCACTGGCGCTCGGTGGGGCCCTTGGCGCCATCGCCCTGTGCAGTAAGACCGAATTTTATCTTGCAATCGTTGGCGGCATATTCGTAATTGAAGCTCTATCGGTCATTCTGCAGGTCAGCTATTTCAAAATGACCAAAGGCAAACGCATCTTCAAGATGAGCCCGATTCACCACCATTTCGAACTCTGCGGCTGGGCCGAAGAGAAAGTGGTAATCAGGTTCTGGATGGTAGGCATGAGATAGAGGCCGGCCACCGTGTGCTGGCGGCAGG
>CAZMWO010000484.1:0-3152 GCA_964569565.1 uncultured bacterium
TTCGTAAGCTTGTGAGCGAAGCGAATCGCTGGAGAAAAAGCAACCCGGCTGAAGGTCAAACCTTACATTGAACTTTTTTAATAACAGAATATACACACAGGAGGTCGGGGTCTGCGATGCTTGAAGTCCAGCTGAATGAACTGCCGCGCAAATTGTCGCCTTTCGATGCCGTCGAACAGTGCTATCAGGAACAGCTGCGCTTCGTCTGCGCCCGCCTCAAAGAAGAAGTCTCGGTGCTCATCCGCTGCGAAAAGCAGGTCATTCCATATCTGCAGAGCATTCTCAAACGCCGGCTGGCGACCGATGGCAAAAGTATCACCATTATCGATGGCCGTGAAAACCGCGAAGCCGGCCCGGCTGGCAGCGCCGGCACCAGGCTCAGCCGCATGGTTGCCCAGTTGCGCGATCTGGTCAACAACACCGAAGCAAACAAAGTCTTTTTTCTGCCTTATCTAGATATTATCACCTCGACCATGCCGGGTGGCCTGACCATGGAAGCCCGCGAAATCATGACAACCATTCATGAAAACCCGTCATTGAGCCTGGTGGCTTTCGAAGACCCCGATTTTGCTCTGCCCGAGCTTATTGCCCAGGCTTTCCCGGCCCGCTGCGAGATGCTTGGCATCGCGCGCAACCGCATTTCAAGCCTGATTACCGAAACCGAGGCTCGCAAGTTCTCGGTTGGTGAGATCAATCTCATGGGTATTTTCAAGTTCGTTTCCGGTCTCAACCCGGTGCGGTTTCGCGAAATCATGGGTATATTTTCGCGCAAGGCCGATTACGACCCGGCAATCAAAGATATGCTTGGCAACTACATGCGCGAATTGCGCGATTATACCGCCTGTGGCGGCGTCTCTCTGTCTGAAGTCGAGCTTGACCGCGATATTGCCGGTTACGGCAAGGTTAAAAAGCAGATTCGCGAGAACGTGCTCAATCTGCTGCAATCAACCGCAGCGATGAGCGACGAAAACGAGATTCGCAAGATCGAGTCGATCATTCCGCGCGGCCTGATCTTTCATGGCCCGCCCGGCACCGGTAAAACGCTATTTGCCAAAGGCATCGCCGAAGCGCTCAACGCGGCGATCTATATTGTCAGCGGGCCCGAACTCAAATCGAAGTGGGTAGGGGAAGGCGAGGCCAATATCCGCCGCCTGTTCGCCCGTGCGCGCGCCACCGCGCCTTCAGTCATCGTTTTTGACGAACTCGATTCTATCGCCAGGGCAAGAAGCGGTTCAGTCTCTGACGGTGCCTCAGAAGCCTCACACTCAATGGTAAACCAGCTGCTCACCGAAATGGACGGCTTTCGCAAAGAACAGATGGTTCTGATCATCGGCACCACCAACTTCGTTGACAGCCTCGACCCGGCGTTTCTTCGCCCTGGGCGCTTCGAATACCAGATTGAGATTCCATACCCGGAATGGGAAGACCGCAAAGCGATTCTCGCACTCTACAACAAAAAATTCGAAACCGGCCTCGATGACGCGCAGGTCGATAAACTCGCCGGCTGGACCGGCCGCCCGACCGACCTCGGCACGCCGCATACCGGCGACCATCTCAGCGCGCTGATCAAAGATCTCAAACGCTATCTGATCAACAACAAAAAGAACACGGCCGACGAAGAAACCCTGCAGACCTGGCTCAAGGGGCAGGTCGAGCAGGCCAAACTGTCAGACGAAGAAGAGACCGTGGTGGCGACACATGAAGCCGGCCACGCGATGATGTTTTATCTTTACCGGCGCCAGCAGGAAATTACCAGAATCACCATCGAAAGTGGTGGCAGCGATTCTCTCGGTTTCGTCGAGTCTGTCTCGCAGCGGCCGTATTTCTATACTGAGAGCCGGCTGCGCAGCGATATCGGCATTTCTCTCGGCGGCTATGCCGCTGAAAAAATCTTTTTCGGCGAAGTATCGACCGGCGCTTCCGGCGATCTGCGCAAGGCTACGGCAGTGGCTACCGACATGGTCAGCATGTATGGCATGGCCGGCGTGCCGCGCGAATTCGCGATGAGCGATGGCCGGCCCGACCCCTATTATCTGCCGCAGTTGTCGCCGCTGATCAACAAGATTATCTCCGAAGTGTTTCAGACGGTGAGCGGCTTTATTGAGACCAATCGCACCCGACTGGCTGATCTTGTCGCCGAACTGCGCAAAAAACGAACTATGACGCGCGAAGAAATCGATAAATTCTTTGATGGGGCGGTGCCGGGCGCATGAGCAATGCCAGTTACCTGAAAATGAAAACTCCTGCCGACATGCTGGCGGTCAATTTTTTTGCGACCAGCGGCCAGCTCAAGGGGCGTTTCGTTCAGGAAATCGACCCACCCTGGACCATCTGGTGGGAAGTCCCCGGCGAACAGGGCTTTATCAGCCGCATCGGCAACATGATTCAGGGCTCACTCGAAGCACCCGACACGATCTGGGAAAAAGGCACGCCCGGCAGTCAGCTCAAGTCGATGCAGTGGCTCGACCTTTTCCGCAAAGCAGTCATCAAAAAGGAAGATTCACGCCAGGTCGCCGATGAAGTAATTCTGATGACCGATAACAATGAAACCTTTTTTGGCGCGGTCAAGAAGCATTTTGTTCTACAGCAGGGCCAGATGGAGTTCGCCAGCTTCGAGGGCCGGCGCGACTTTCATCTGCTACGAATTACCCGGCCTTCGCTGTGGGTTTTCAATACCCTTGAAGATAGCGGTTTTACCTGGTTCAACCAGGTAAAAAACCATTCCGGAATTTTTGTCGAAGCTGGCTGGCGCATTCACGATATCAGCGGGCTCGACTGCTTCAACCAGTTCCGGGTCGTCGATAACGGCGTGCTGCTGATCCAGAAGGATGGTCGTCTGGTTAACCTGAAACCGTCATGGAAAAAGGGTGAGAGCATAATCAAGGTCGATTTTGCCGAACTCAAGGTGCCGCAGAAAAGCGAAGACGCCGCGATCAAGGTAAAACCCTTCCTGCGCCCGACCGATCGTCATCATCTGCCGGTATTCTGGAAAATCCAGAACCATCAGCAGTTCAAGGCGATTGTCGCCAATGAGTCGCTCAAGAGCTTCAGGCATTATCGCAGCTGGTTCTGCGCCGATGGCCGCCTGTTTATTTCGGCGCGTGGCGCGCAGGCTGACCGCGCACTCGCGACCGTGCTTTCTGATGCCTTCG
>CAZMWO010000485.1:0-3151 GCA_964569565.1 uncultured bacterium
GCGCCTGAGAAACCCGCCTGCGCCCTTGTATGATTTTTTGCCAGGCGTGAATTCTAAACCAATCGACCCCATAATTCATGTGTGACAGTGGACTAGCAATTTAAGGCTTGTATCTAGAACTTTGCTATGCTGTGGTATGCTCACACCGATAATTCTCATGCTGTGAGATCCTGCGACTTCGTGCCGGATGACAGTTTCAAATTTGCTGACCTGAAATCGCAGACAAAACAAACCCCCGGCCGGGCGGTGCCTGGTCGGGGGTAATCTGTCAGGTGAGAGACTTATTTCCTTTTCGCAGCCTTTTTGGCAGGAGCTGCTTTTGCGGGTTTAGCCGCTTTGGCAGGCTTCGCAACCTTTTTCGGGGTTGCTTTGGTCGGGGCCGCGGCCTTCTTTACTGCGGGTTTGGCTGGCGCAGCTTTTGCTGTCGGCTTAGCCGCTTTGGCGGCTGGTTTTGCCGATTTTACCACGGCTTTGACGGTTGTGTCTTTCTTGCCGGCCCTCAGCTCTTTGAGGGCCTTGAGAACCTTCTCTGCGGTGAACGGCGGGTGGGTCAGGCGAACGCCAACGGCGTTCTTGATCGCGTTGCCGATGGCCGGCAGGGCGCCGTTGATGCTGATTTCGCTGACGCTCTTGGCGCCGTAGGGGCCGGTTTTTTCGTAGGTCGGCACCAGAAAGGTTTCGAGTTCGGGCAGGTCGCGGGTGCCCCAGATCTTGTAGTTGCCGAAGTTCGGGTTGAGCATGCGGCCGTTTTCGTCGAAGATGTACTCTTCGGTCAGTGCGAAGCTGATCGAGTTCATCACTGCGCCCTGGGTCTGGCCGTCGGCCAGGGTCGGGTTGATGGCGGTGCCGCAATCGACGCCGGCAACGTATTTGAGCAGCTTGACTTCACCGGTTTCGGTATCGACTTCGACTTCGGCGAAGTGAGCCGAGAACGGCGGCGGCGAAGCATGGCTGATGTGACTGCCGAGTGCGCCGATCTGAAACTGCTTGTGTTCATAAAGAGCATAGCGGCAGACCTGTCCGAAAGTGACCTTGTTCTTGCGCCCTTTGCCATAGCAGACGCCGTTGTCGATGGTGATGTCAGCCATCTTTTCGCCCATCATGCTGGCGGCAACCGCTTCGATCTGCTCGCGCACCTTTTTGGCGCAGTTGATGACCGCACCACCGGTAAGATAGGTGGTCGAGCTTGCGTAAGCACCGACGTCGAAAGGAGTCATGTCGGTATCTGAGCTGTAGACGAGCATGTCGCTGAGCTGGCAGCCGATAGTTTCGGCGGCGATCTGGCCAAGAACCGTATCTGAGCCGGTGCCGAGGTCGGTGGCGCCGAGCAGCATGTTGAAGGAGCCGTCATCGTTCATCTTGATGAAAACCGCGCCCATATCGATTTCGGGAATCGAACTGCCCTGCATCAGGCAGCACATACCAAGACCGCGGCGTTTGGTACCATTGCCCTGTTTACCATATTTTCTGGCCCAGTCGATGCGTTTCATGCCTTCGGTGATGCACTTGTCGAGGCCACATGAGCCGATGCTCATGTCAACGCCTTCACGGCCTTCACCTAGTGCCTTGAAGATCGGCGAAGATTCGCCTTCTTTGATGTGATTCTTCTGGCGGAACTTGATCGGGTCCATGCCGATCGCTTCGGCCATTTCGTCCATCTGACATTCCATGGCGTAGGCGGCCTGAGTGGCGCCGTAGCCGCGGTAAGCACCGCCGACCGGCAGGTTGGTATAAACCGTGTCGCCGATGAATTCGATGTTGTCAGCGCGATACAGCGGCAGAACCTTCGAGCCGCAGTTACTGAGAACTGTCAGAGCGTGGGAGCCGTAAGCGCCGGTATTGCTGAGAACGCGCATCGAAATGGCGGTGATGCTGCCATCTTTTTTGACGCCGCTTTTGATGGTGACGACCATCGGGTGGCGGGTGCGTGCCGACATGAATTCTTCGGCGCGAGTCAGCGCCCATACGCATGGGCGGCGGGTGCGCAGAGTTACCAGGCCGCAGACGTCTTCGAGCAGAACTTCCTGTTTAGTGCCGAAACCGCCGCCGATTCTAGGTTTGATGACTCTGATCTTCTTGACCGGAATATCGAGGGTTTGCGCGGTGATGCGGCGTGAATGGAAGGGAACCTGCGTCGAGGTGCGCAGTACAAGGCGATCGTTCTCGTCGAGATAGGCGATGCAGATATGTGGTTCGATCGGAGTATGCTGCGCATAGTGCGGATAATACTTGCGTTCGAGCACGTAGTCGGCATTTTCGTAGCCCTTGTTGACATCGCCGACGGCAGTCTGCACGTGCGAGCAGTGGTTGTGCTTAGGATCGTAGAATATCGGAATCGGCACACGGCAGTCTTTTTCGTCATGAATGACCGGGGCGTCTTTATCCATAGCTTTTTCACAGTCGAAAACCGGTTTAAGCACCTTATAATCAACTTTGATTTTTTTGCAGGCCTCATCGGCTGCTTCAGCCGTTTCGGCGGCGACGATAGCGACGCGGTCACCGACGAAGCGCACTTTGCTGTCGAGCAGACAGGTGTCATAGGGCGAAGGTTCGGGATAGCCCTGGCCGGCAGTGGTTCTCGGTATGCGTGGAACGTCCTTCCAGGTGTAGATGGCGACGACACCGGGCACTTTCATGGCGGCCGAGGTGTCGATGTTCTTGATTTCGGCATGTGCGTAAATGCTGCCGAGCACCTTTACATAGAGCATTCCGGGCAGGTCGATGTCATCGACATACTTCTGCTGGCCGCAGACCAGGCCCATGGCGTCAATTTTGGTGAGGCTATGGTTTACCTGATTGAATTTGTCGGGGCGCTCAAAAAACAGCGGTGACTCGGGAATAGGAGAAACTTCGACGGCTGCCGGTTTAACAGCAGGCTTGATTTTTTTAACGGTTTCTTTTTTAGTGGTTTTAGCCATTACTTTTTGCCTCCTGCGCGCTTAACGGGCTTTTTGTCAGCTTTTTTGCCGGCTTTGGCCGCTTCGAGAACGGCATCTATGCGCTTGATATAGCCGGTGCAGCGGCAGAGATTGCCGTCGAGTGCGTCTTTGACATCGTCGGCGGTTGGGCTCGGGTTGCGGTCGAGCAATGCCTTGGCGGCCAGATCCATTGCCTGCTGGGGCAGCAACTCTGGCTGTAAAGGTGAGATGAA
>CAZMWO010000486.1:0-3109 GCA_964569565.1 uncultured bacterium
TTTTTTCGCTGACGAATTTACTGTCCTTGATGCCGCCGACGTTGATCATGACATTTTGATAAGCGCCCCAGATGCCTACTTCAAGAGCCCGGGCACCAACCTGAACGTCTGATTTCGATGCGATATTACCTATTTTTGCGGCTTCCAGCATATTTTCCCAGGCCCTGTCGCCGATGCGCATTGTCTGCAAAGGCACTTCAATCGCTTTTTTAAGGCCGAGTTCCATCTGTTCGGCGCGGTGCTTCTTTTCTGCATCGTTGCCCTGCGGCAGACGCATGGCTTCGACATAGTCGTTGAAGGCATTGGTATCTGCATCAATCATCGGAATCAAGCCCATCGCCGCTTCATGCAACCCCGGAATGATCTTGCGCAACTGCGGTTCGAGGTGTTCGAACTTGCGCACGCCATAAGTAAGTTTGGCGACCATCGCACCGAGACCGGCGCCAATAGCCGCAATTGCTGCCGAGGCACTGCCACCGCCAGGAGCCGAAGTTCGCGCGTTGACTGCTTCGATAAACTTGCGCGTGCTCATATTGGCCAGAGGTTCATTGGGCTCTTCGCGGATAATATATTCGATTATGCGTTCGGCCGGCTTGAACTGCGAAACTGAATTGAGGCCAAGACGGTCGATGACCAGCTTGATCTTCTGATCTTCATCGAGAATAAAAAGGTTCTCGCGCTGAATGTAAAACTCGGCGGCCCTGAGCATGGCTTCGAGCGGAATCAGGCCGACCAGCTCTGATCCGGCAACGCCGACGCCGATTTTGGCGGCCTCTTCTTTTGTCGCTTCAAACACTTCATGCGGCGCAGTGATGTTGAAATTGTTGAGGTTGTATGAACATTGTGCCATGTTGTATTCATCAACATACCAGCCAAGGCCCTTGAGCTCTTTGAAACGGCCGGGCTCGTTCGGGCCACGGCCGGCTTCGCGCAGGTCGAGAGCGATGCGGTGCGCCTGATTGCTGGTGCCGAGAATATTGACATTGTAGGCAACCAGAAAGAAGCGGGCGCCGGTTACAGTTGCGCCCCAGCGCGGCACGAATTTCGCCGGGCCGTAATCAGGCTTCCATTCAGGTTGCACGATTTTTTCGGGCAGCGCTTCATACTCGCCCTTGCGGATCTGCGGAAGTTTTTTGCGATATTCTTTATCCTGTGAATATTCGTAGAGGTAGAACGGCACTTCAAGCTCGGCAGACGCCCGCTCAGCGAATTTTTTCGAGATTTCAACGCATTCTTCCATGCTGACGTTAGCTACCGGAACAAACGGGCAGACATCCATCGCGCCCATGCGCGGGTGCTCTCCAGTCTGCACTGTCATATCGATGAGCTCTCTGGCAACTCTGGCCGCAGCCAGTGCGCCTTCGATAATGGTTTCGGGATCGCCGACGAAGGTGTAAACCGTGCGGTTGGTTGATTTTCCAGGGTCGACGTCGAGCAGGGTCACGCCTTTGACACTGCGGATCGCTGCCGAAATAGCGTCGATAATCGACTGGTCACGGCCTTCAGAAAAATTGGGAACACATTCGACGATCTTTTTCATATTCATTCCTTAATCTGTGTATTGATGAAAAAGCCATTAATCTTTGGCAATTCGAGCTGTTACCGCCTATATAGCCCATTAAAAAATCTTTGTAAAGCACTTTGCTGCCAATCTTGTTTACCCCTGTTCTTAAAAAACCGACCGGCAGATCTATTCTGCCGGTCGGTTGTGTTAATCTGCGAAAATCCGCGTAATTTGCGGATTTAACTCTTCATCAGCGTCGATTTCTGGTCGGAACCGCCTTGGCCCAGACTGCATAATTGTCGCCGCTGGCCGCCAGTTTGAACGAGGTATCAGGCGACCAGTCTTTGCCGCCAAGTTTTACCGCTACCTTGCCGTCGATGATCGCTGCATAAAGACCGTCTTCGGCCTTGATGATTTCGACCTTGCTGGTGCTGTTGATTTTGTTCTGCTTGCGAATGGCGATCAGCTTCTGGATCTGGGCGTAAAGATTCCAGTCGTAGGCATGTTCCCAGAATACGCATGGTATGCCGGGATGCGTAAGAATATAGGCATAGCCCTGCATGACCTTTTTGTCGGGAAAAGGCCAGTGGCTCTGCTGTGAGCCGGTATCATGGTTGTCGATAAAAGTGACCGCGCGTGAAGGCCACCAGCCGATCAGACCGGTCGGTTTGCCGTCTTTATCGCGCAAACGCCAGTATTCGCCATTAACTGCCACCTGCAGGATGCCTTTGGTAGTAAAATCAAACAGGCAGGCGACCTTGCTGGGGTTGCCGTCGAGCCAGTTACAGAGCTCTTTGCGGTGACCATCCTGATTGGGGTTCAGAGATGATCCCTGGTATGACATGTTGTTCCAGACTTCGCCAACCGAAAAAGCCGGGCTGGTATGTTCATCGTAAAATCCGGCGTATTTGCTGGCATAGCCTTTTGAATAATCATAACGCCAGGCCTTGAAACCAAGCTTTTTGAGCCAGTTCATCCATTCGGCAATGTCTTCTCTGACCTTGTCGTTGGTATGATCTATATCAGGAGCAGCATGATAACCGTCACCAGTATCGCTGTTACCGGTACCGCCGTATTGGCCGCTGCAAACTGCCCACTGTTCCCACTTCGCTTTGCCTGATGCGAAGTGATAGATGTTCCAGATGCCGTTGTTATCCTGTTTGCCGGCACAACGATGGTTGACCACGATGTCGGCGACCGGCAGTATACCCTGAGCGTTAAGAGCTTTCAAAGCAGCTTCGAGCTGCGGCTGGCTGCCGTAAAAAGTCGGGTTATCGCTGCCGCCAAGATCGTAATAATCACCAGGAAGATATCCCTGCGGACTGACAGAACGAGAAACCGGCGGGAACCAGACAAAATCTGCTCCAAGCGCCTTGATGCTCTCAGCCCGCTGTTCGATCAGGTTGTACCATTTGCTCGGAGTGCCGCGAGCCTGACTGTTCCAGCCGAAGCCCTGCAGCATTACACCGTTAGCTACTTTCGGCGGAGGATCTGCCATAACAGGCGCCAGGACTGCGAATACACAAAACAATGCCAGAATGAGCCAGAGCGAGGCATCTTTGCAAAAGCTTCTCATTTTTTTCATGCTCCCTGGAGGGTAATGAT
>CAZMWO010000487.1:0-240 GCA_964569565.1 uncultured bacterium
ATTCTTCAGCTGATACCCGATTATCAGGCAAAACAGTATAAGATGATCCCTTACAAGCGCGAAGGCAACCGCCTCACCGTGGTAATGGCAGACCCGTTCGACATCATGGCAACCGACATGATCGCTTTTCTTACCCAATGCAAACTCGAAATTCTCATTGCCCCCAAAAACCAGATAGAACTTGCAATCAGGCAGTTGTATGCATGGGAAGGTTTTTCGGTAACCGGCGACGAATCACGC
>CAZMWO010000487.1:250-3105 GCA_964569565.1 uncultured bacterium
AGTTGCAGGAAGCGGCCGATTCAGGCATCGAGGTCGTGCGCAAGACTTCTGAGCAGGGCGCAGTCGTGCAGTTTCTCAATGCCGTTTTCAAGCAGGCCATCCTCAAACGTGCTTCCGACATACACGTAGAACCACGCGAAGACATATTACTGGTGCGCTTCAGAGTAGACGGCATGCTGCATGACGCGATGACTGGCCCCAAAAGTTTGATTGCGCCACTGATCAGCCGCATAAAAATTCTTTCGCACCTCGACATAGCTGAACGCCGCCTTCCCCAGGATGGCCGCCTTAAAGTAAAAATGCAGGACAAGGAAATAGACTTCCGCGTAAGCACCGTGCCCAGCCTGCTCGGCGAAAAGGCCGTTCTGCGCATTCTACAGCGCGAAACCAAGTTCGAGCTCGATAACATCGGCTTCTTTCCAGAAGACCTCGCGCGCCTCAAGGCTGCGCTTGACGAACCTTACGGCCTGATCCTGGTTACCGGCCCGACCGGCGCCGGTAAAACCACTACGCTGTTCGGCATGCTCAAATACTTTTCGAGCACCGAGATCAATATCTTTACTATCGAAAATCCCGTCGAATACCGAATACCCGGCATTACTCAGGTTCAGATAAACGACAAAATCGGCCTCGACTTCGCCAGCGGCCTGCGCACCGCCTTGCGTCAGGATCCCGACGTCATTCTCGTCGGCGAAATCCGCGATCTTGAAACTGCCGAAATCGCCTTCAGAGCCTCTCTGACCGGCCACAAAGTGTTATCTACCCTGCACACCAACAACGCGCCGGCCAGCATCAACCGACTCATCAACATGGGTGTGCCTGCCTATCTGGTAACAGCCGCCATGCGGGTTGCCGTCGCCCAGAAACTGCTGCACCGTAACTGCCCGCATTGCAAAACAGAATACCGGCCGTCGCAAAGCATCATGCAGCGCCTTAATCTCAACCCCGGCAAGCTGATCGGAACCAAATTCTACAAGGGCGTCGGCTGCCGTGAATGCAACCAGACCGGAACCCTCGGCCGCACCGGGGTCTACGAAACCATGGTTATTACTGCCTCAATGAAAGACGTAATCATGGAAGGCGGCACCGAAATGGCTATCAAGCGTGTTGCCCGCCTCGAAGGCATGCGCACCCTGCGTGAAATGGCGATAGACCTGGCAATCGCCGGAGAATCGACACTCGAAGAAGTCGTCTATGTAACTCCTTCTGATGAAGAAGAAAAGAGGATTCCGCTTGCCGGACTTCTTGGTGCCCAGGGCGCCTCAAGCATCATCATGCCGGTTCAGATGCAGCAGATGTCAGCAGCCATGCAGCCAAATCCGATGCAGGTGCAGGCTTCTGCACCCCAACCGGTTCAGCAGAAACGCGCAACCATTGATCTCAACGACCCTGTCATTAGAACAATCATCAGCGCTCTCGAGAAGGAATATCTCTTCCTGAGCGATGAAAAACTCGCCGAAAAACTTCATCTACCGGTGCTGCAGGTGCGCGAACTCATGCAGATGCGTAATCTCGAACGAACTATCGATGGTTTCAGCCGCTTCTTCGGCAAAACACCAGCTGAAATGAGCGAAGCCGACATTGCCGATGTCATCGGCATGGTCTTTGAAAAGCATGGCGAAATACCGGCCTGCATCTTTGAGGACGAAACCCAGGCTCCGATCTGGGCTTCTCTTGCCGTAAAGGCCGCGCTCGAAAAACTGCGCCACAAGATTCAGAAGCCGGAAGAACTGCCTGAATACTTTACCGAGCAGTTCATTATCGATTCGGGTCTTGAGCAGATCTATCTTTGGACCAATCGCAGCCGCACGGCTATGATCGAACTCGCCGCACCAGGCAAATACAAACCCTGGCAGTTCGGAGAAACCGAACAATGGCTGGAAAACCGCGATCACATGACCTGCGCCCGCGAGGCTCTCGAATGGCTGATGAGCGAGAAACTCGGCTGCAGCCGTGGCGATCTGCCGGTCATGCTCAGTCGCAGTATTTTCAAAGAAAACAACCTCGGCGCTCTGCTCGAAAAGTTCAGCGATTCATGTTATCAGCTGGTGAACAATCTTTACCCAAATGTGTTCAAGCCCTGGCAGTTCGCCGAAGAAGAGCCGTTGATCTGGTTCCAGGAAGATCGCCTCGAAATCGCCGCCAGCGCTACCCGCTGGCTCATCGAAGAACGACTCGGAATGCCAATCGAAGAGATTCCCAAGCGCATCTCAATCCGGGAGTTCCATACCAACGGTCTTTCCAAGCTGCTCGACCTTTTCAACCAGAACCTCGCACAGGTCATCGAAAATGCTTACCCAGGCCGCTTCAAACCCTGGCAGTTTAACGAACAGGCCGAACTCTGGAAATCATCAGAAGCCATGGAAACTGCCCGTCAGGCCACCGAATGGCTGATCAACGACCGCCTGCATCTCTCTCCCGAAAAAGCGGCGCAGCACCTTACCCGCCGCCATTTTATCAACAACGGCCTCGGCCAGATGCTCGGCAGCCTGTTCAACCATTCGCACTTCATGGCGCTCGAGAACTGCATCGTAGAACTCAAAACCAACGAAATCTTTCAGAAGGCGCTGTTCAACTACGCCCACGAAGTGCGCGAAATCAACGCCAGATGGGAAACCATCGCCGAGAAGATCGCTATCAACCACTTCGGCAAGGCCCGCTTCAAGGTTACACTGCCCAATCTCAAAATTGCGCCGATAGTGCCCGAGAACGAGCGCATCTACATCAATGCCGCCAACCAGATCGAGTATGTGCCGCAGATCGTCATTCCCAGACTCAGCGCCTACTCTGATTTCAGCGATTTTGCGAACTGGGTGCCTTACTGCGACCGCCTCACCTACTGGATACTCGGCGAT
>CAZMWO010000488.1:0-2346 GCA_964569565.1 uncultured bacterium
AGCAAAATGGTATGTCATCCATACCAACTCCGGTTCAGAATACAAGGTTAAAAAGAACCTCGAAAACCGTATCGAGCTTCTCGGTAAGAAAGACAGCATCTTTCAGGTGATGGTCCCCGAAGAAAGCGCAGAACGGGTGCAGGACGGCGAGCGTGTCACCCAGACCCGCAAGATCTATCCTGGTTATGTTCTGGTTCAGATGGATATGGACGACGACACCTGGACGGTTGTTAAAAACACTCCCGGTGTGACCGGTTTTGTCGGGCTCGGCAGCAAACCGACCCCACTGCATGATAAAGAAGTGCAGACCGTTCTTCGTGCTGCCGGCATCGGACCGCAACGCTCTGCTGCCATGACCCCGATCGGCTTTAACGAAGGTCAGACAGTCAAGATCATCGATGGCCCGTTCACCGACTTTATAGGCGTTATCAAAGAAATTAATCAGGAAAAGCGCAAGGCCAAAGTTCTCGTGTTCATATTCGGCCGCGACACTGCTATCGAAGTTGATCTCATTCAGCTCGAAGAAGCCTGATAAAAGTAGAATAAGTTCTCAGAAGGAGTTCAAAAGTTATGGCCAAGAAATTAGTAGCTGTTGTTAAATTGCAGATTCCGGCTGGTAAAGCAAATCCGGCCCCCCCGGTTGGTCCCGCTCTTGGCCAGCATGGTGTTAACATCATGGACTTCTGTAAGAATTTCAACCATCGGACTCAAAAAGAAGGCGATGCGATTATTCCGGTAGAAATTTCAATTTTTGCCGACAGATCTTATACCTTCATCACCAAGACTCCGCCGGTTGCGTTCCTGCTGAAGAAAGCCGCTGGCATTCCCAAGGGCAACCAGACCCCGGGTCGCACCAAGGTTGGCAAAGTGACCATGGCCCAGGTTAAGGAAATCGCTGAAAAGAAGATGCCCGACCTGACTGCTGCTTCTCTTGAAGCCGCCATGAACGTGGTCAAAGGCACTGCCCGCAGCATGGGCATGGAAGTTGTAGACTGATCCGGCCCGTATATGGCCGGTTGACCTCTAAAGAAAGGAGGAAGCACAAATATGCCGAAACACTCCAAAAGGTTCAGAAATCTGAGCAAAGATCTCGAACATCTCAAGGTTTATTCTGTTGACGAGGCTATCGAAAGATTGAAGAAAACCGCTACCGCCAAGTTCGATGAATCCATCGACATCGCTATCCGCACCGGACTCGATCCGAAGTATGCTGATCAGCAATTGCGCGGAAGCTGCGTTCTCCCGCACGGCACTGGTAAAACTACCCGTGTTGTCGTTTTCGCAGCCGGTCAGAAAGCAGAAGAAGCCAGAAGCGCTGGAGCAGACTTCGTAGGTGCCGAGGATCTCGTCACCAAGATAGAAGGAGGCTGGGTTGATTTTGATGCCGCCGTGGCCACACCCGACATGATGAGATTTGTCGGTAAGCTCGGTAGAATTCTTGGTCCCCGCAACCTGATGCCCAACCCCAAAGTTGGAACAGTCACTCAGGACGTGGCCAAAGTAATTACCGAACTCAAAGCCGGTAAGGTTCAATACCGTGTTGAAAAAGCCGGTATCATCCACTCAACCCTCGGGAAAGCTTCATTTGACGCCAAAAAGCTCAAAGACAACTTTCTCGCCTTCTTCCAGGCTATCAACAAAGCCAAACCGTCTGGTGCCAAAGGCACCTATATCAAGTCGGCAACCGTCAGCTCAACTATGGGCCCCGGTTTCCTGGTTGATGTGAACGAAGCAAGAGCAGAATCAGAAAAGACCGCTTCCTGATTCTGAACTGGTCGAAGACCGCAGGTCTTAATGTAATTGGCTTAACAGCCTCCCTGCCGAGACTGGATAACAGGACGATTATTAATCGAACCGTTTCCGGTTAAGGCGCCGGAAACGGTTTTTTTATTCCTCTGAAGGAGGTGAAAACATTGAAGGATTTATCTAACAAAGAAGCTTACGTAAAAGAATTTGCAGAAAAACTGGCAAAGTCACAGGTTGTCGTTCTCGCCAACTGTGAAGGCGTCAAGGTTTCTGAAATGACCGCTCTGCGCAAAGCTGTGCGTGAAACTGGTTCTGAGCTGCGTGTTGTAAAAAACACTCTGCTGTGCCGCGCTCTGCACAACACCCCGATGAAGGACCTCGAAGGTCACATGAAGGGTTCGACCGCTGTAACATTTGGTTACAAGGATCCGATCGCTCCGGTCAAAGCACTGTTTGAATTCGCAGACAAAGCTAAGAAGTTTACGTTTAAAGCCGGTTTTATGGATGGTCAGTCGCTTAATGTAAATCAGTTGACTGCTCTTTCCAAGATTCCCGGCCGCAAAGAACTTTATGGCATGCTGGCATCTGCAGTTCAGGGCC
>CAZMWO010000488.1:2356-3105 GCA_964569565.1 uncultured bacterium
CGCATTCAACCAGAGCCGCGCCGCCCGCAAGCTGGGGATCACCCTCAATCAGCTGACCGCTCTTTCCAAGATACCTGGCCGCAAAGAATTGTATGGCATGCTCGCATCTGCCGTTCAAGGACCGATTCGCAAGTTCGCCTGTGTTATCGACTCTCTTCGCAAGAAAAGAGAAGAAGCAGCACCCGCCGCTTGATTTTGATCTCTGCAGGGCTTGGTGCCCGGCAGTTTAAGTTTGCATAAGATTACCAAGGAGTTTAAAAATGAATAAAGAGCAGATTCTCGAGAGCATCGAAAAGATGACCGTTCTCGAACTTTCCGAACTCGTTAAAGCCATCGAAGAAAAATTCGATGTAACCGCTAACGCTCCCGTTATGATGGCTGCCGGCCCGGCCGCTGCCGTAGCTGAAAAAGAAGAATTTGACGTCGTTATCGAAAGCAACGGCGCCAACAAGATCAACGTCATCAAAGCCGTTCGCGAACTGACCGGTCTCGGCCTCAAAGAAGCCAAAGACCTGGTTGACGCAGTTCCGAAGACCCTCAAAGAAGGCGTTTCAAAGGCTGATGCCGAAGCCATGAAGAAGAAGCTCACCGAAGCAGGCGCTACTGTAGCCCTCAAGTAAGCCCGAGTTTACTTCAGTATTTAAGACTGCCCCGTTCGCGGGGCAGTTTTTGCATTCAGGCAGCAACGCTAGAGGCTACTAGTGTTTTGTCAAGGTTGAATTTGTAGTTATTAAAGCCTCAATATAGGG
>CAZMWO010000489.1:0-3103 GCA_964569565.1 uncultured bacterium
TCGCTTCGCTCACAAGCTTACGAAAAAGCAAACCCGTCTTCAGGCCTCGCGACAAGGTTCAATGCTCGTTTATATAAGAATTCACGCCTGGTAAAAAATCATACAAGGGCGCAGGCGTGCTTCTCATTAGCGAAATTTCGAGCCAGGCAATTTTGACGCAGAGCCATAGCTATCAATATAGACTCTCGACTGGCGAGAGTGGAGCGCATGAGATCACGCCGAGAGCCCGGCAAAAGCAGAGACTCTCAGATTGAATTCTCAAACTCTTATGTGACAGAGGACTAGTTGCCTGTAAGCACTTCTTTAAGCCAATGGTGTCAAATAGGCTAAAAATTTTGCATAAATCAGTTTTCAGCAAACAGACTCAGGTTCATAATATTTTATTACATGCGAATTTTCAGAGATGAAAAAATAGCCGAAATATCCTGGCTTGTTAGTGCCTTAAAACACTGTTAAAATAAAGGAATGCAGAAGAAATTTGAAGGAACGCATTATGATATCATCACCACAGCGAAAAGTGATTGTTTTATTGTTTTTTGTTCTCATTTCGATAACAGGGTTTGCAACCAGTAATGATTTTCCATACCTGTTACTGCGAGATAAATTGCCAACTTTAACAGAAGTTCAGAATGAAACAAGAGCAGGCAGCAATATTAATGCTAAGGACTATTCCGGTCATTCCGCGCTGATAATTGCAATTGCCCGAAAAGCCGGAACAGAAATTATTCTGGAAATTATAAATTCTGGAGCCAATGTTAACGAAACAGGTGTCCAGGGCTATACGCCTCTGCTCCTGGCGCTGGAATCAAAGTGTGATTCTTCAGTGATTTCAAGCCTCATAAAGGCCGGTGCCAAGGCAGGTGCCAGCAAGACGGATGGAACCACAGCCCTGATGATGGCGATCAGTGCGGGTGCAGACGCAACATCAATCAGACAGATTATTGAAGCCGGTGCAGATGTAAATGCAATTTCTCAATCTGGTTTAACACCATTGATAATTGCAACCATGCATGATGTGGACTCAGAGATATTGAAAATGCTTATTGAAGCTGGGGCAAATGTTAACTGTAGAGATAAGGTTGCTAATACTCCATTATTTTTTCTTTCACATAACAGTCAGATTGAAGCAAAGTTCGATCTATTGCTCAAAGCCGGTGCAGAGATTAACGCCAGAAATCGTATAGGACAAACGCCTGTTATATTTGCAACTCGGGTAAACACTGTAAAAATATTGACAGAAAGAGGAGCAGACCTTAGTTTAACAGATGTGTTTGGAGATACCCCCCTGCATTCTGCGCTTGATAACCACGGAAGCCTGGAACTGATAAAACATCTGGTAGAATCAGGAATTCCTGTTAGCGCCATAAACGAAGCTGGAGAAACGCCACTGATGCTGGCGAACAGACTTAAAAACGAACAAGGCCGGCGACCAGGGATCATGAAGAGAGATGCTAAGAAAATAGACTTCGATTTGCTGATTGATTACCTTAAGGAGAAAGACAGCAAAAAGCAATTACACCCGGAAAGTGAATTAGTCAGGGCTTTGATGTTCAACTGGCCTGTTGATAAAATTCTTGAACTTATCGAATCAGGCGTAGATCTTGAGAAACGGGATCGTTACGGCAATACTCCATTGATACTGGCAATTGAGTCGAAAAGAAGCCCAGAGATTGTTAAGGCGCTAATAAAAGCCGGTGCAAATCTAAATGCAAGAAACAGAAGGCAGAATCCGGCCCTGACCGCCGCTATCAGCAATAAATTTGAACTTGACGTGATTGATGAATTTATTAAAGCTGGCGCAGATGTGAATAAACTCGGCAGAGACGGGATTACGCCACTCTTTGTGGCGCTATACGTTGAAGCGCCAGAGACAGCAAAAGCGCTGATTAAAGCGGGTGCAGAAGTAAATGCAAAACTGATCAGTAATTTGAGAACTCCTTTGATAGTAGCCTCAGAGAATGGTGTGAATGAAGCAATAGTTGAGCTGTTACAGAGAGGGGCTGAACTGGAAGCTCGTGACAGCTCGATGAAGACTCCGCTTCTAGCTGCTTTACAAAGCTCAGGATTCAACAGAACAATCAGTTCAACAGCAGGAATACTTATTGATGCAGGAGCAGATATTAACGCAGCCGATGCCAAAGGAAATACCGCGTTGTTTTCAGCGATTGATACAAAAAATGAGATCGAAGTCTGTCTGATAGAAAAGATTGTTAAAAACGGTGCAGAGTTAAATTTAAAAAATTACGATGGAAAGACGGTACTGCACACAATTGCATCAACGTATTTCCATAAAGAAATTTCATCAGCAACCTTACAAATAATTGATATTCTGATTGAGAATGGAGCTGATGTCGATATCACTGATGCAAAAGGTAATACGCCATTAATGCTGGCAATAGACGTGGGAAATGCCGAAATTGTCGAAAAACTTATTAAAGCCGGGGCTGACGTAAACTTCAAAAATTCTTACGGTGTTACCCCTGCACGCAAATTACTCGAAACTCTGAACTATTTTGGCGGTGAAAAACTAGCCCGAAAAATGGATAGAAGCGCATTTTTTCTGGTACAAGCTGGAGCAAAAATAGAGGCAACTCAGGAAGAAAAAAATGAATTCTTGATAAAAGCCGTGGTCAAAAAAGGAACCGTTGAAATCATACCTTTTCTGCTTGACGAAGGAGCTGACCCGACAGCTGAAAACGAAAATTTTATGATAACAACCAGTCCTATGGAATATGTTCTGAAATATGGTGAAAGGCCAGATTTGATCGCATTGTTCAAAAAAGCCGGAACAAATTTTGAAAAAAGAGACAACATTTTTGGCAATACATCATTACATAGTGTTCTGGATTTTATGGGCAAAGGGGAACCTGAACTGGTCAAAGCTCTAATCGAAAGCGGTGCAGATGTTAACGCTTTCAACGGGAATGGAGTGACCCCCTTGGCTAATGCCATAAAAAACAATAGAAAAAAAGAAGTTCTTAAAATGCTTATAGATGCCGGAGCCAACATCGAACTTGGCGATAATCGCGGATATACAGTAATGATGCTTGCAGCTTCTGACAACTCAGTTGCCACAGAAACCATCAGTTTTCTGATCGAAGAG
>CAZMWO010000490.1:0-3100 GCA_964569565.1 uncultured bacterium
AGTCTGAACAGCTTCTGCCAGACAATCTGCAGGGTGTAATTCTAAAAAACGCTTCAGCCGAACTGCGCATCAACGGCAAAAAAGAAGCGGCCGAGTTTGGCGAAATGGCATTTCTCGACGGCTATCTGGCCGGGCCGATAATTATCACCCTGAGCCGCGCTGCTGTGCAGGCTCTTCATGTCGGGCACAAGGTCGAGATCATACTCGACCTTAAACCTGCGCTCGATCATGCAACCCTCGACCGACGCCTGCTGCGCGAAATCGAAAGCAACCGCGGCATCGACATCGCCAACCTCATCGCCAAACTGCTGCCAGCCGACCTGCGACGCTACTGTCTTGAGCAGACCGGCCTCACTGGCAGCAGAAGAGCCGACCAGATGAGCGCCGAACAGCGCAAGACTCTGCGACTCTGGCTGAAGGAGCAACGTTACCCGATCACCGGGCATGCCCCATGGGAGCAGGCAATAGCAACAGCCGGCGGCATTGCCACCAACGAGATCAACCCGAATACGCTCGAATCAAAAATCATCGCCAACCTGCATTTTGCCGGCGAGATAATAGACATTGACGCAGACACCGGCGGCTACAATCTGCAGGCTGCTTTCTCTACCGGCTGGCTGGCCGGCCTGTCGGCTGCACAGGCAGTCAAAGATGCCGGCAAAGCCCGTTAAAACAACAAAGGAACCCACGCCATGAAATTCATTTTGCGCCAGCTCGAACTGCCTCTCGATTATAACGACGACGACCTGCCGGCAGCAGCAGCGCGCCGCCTCAAATGCGACATCGACGAAATCATTAATGTCGAGATCGTAAAAAGATCGATCGACGCCAGACCAAGGCGGCCGGCGCCGCTTTTTATTGCCGCCGTAAAGCTCGAAATGGCCGACCGGTTCCGCATGCCGTCGTGGTTAAAAAAAGACATCGAAGAGCTTGCCGATGAGCCTGTTTTAGTTGAATCTGCGACAAAGCCCGTTCTTAAAAACGGAGAGCCTCGCCCGATAGTTATCGGCGCCGGCCCGGCAGGTCTTATGGCCGCCTGGCATCTGGCGATGACCGGCCTAAGACCAATCCTCATCGAACGCGGCGACCAGGCCGAACGACGCAAGAACGCCGTCGACACGTTCTGGCGCAACGGTGTCTTCGACCCTGAAAACAACGCGCTCTACGGCGAAGGTGGCGCCGGGCTGTTTTCCGATGGCAAACTTACCGCACGCAGCAAGGACCGGCCGCGTATTCGCCGGTTTTTTGAAACTCTGGTGCAGTGCGGTGCTCCGCGTGACATTCTCATTGACTCCGAGCCACATCTGGGCAGCGACGTACTGCTCAGAATAGTCGCCAATATGCGTCATATGATCGAAGCTAACGGCGGCGAAACTTTTTACAATACTTCACTTACCGACATTATCAGCGAAAATGGCATGCTTACCGGCATAAAATGCGGAGATAAAGAGTTTGCTGCGAGCAGATTAATTCTGGCAACCGGCCATAGCGCACGCGACATCTATAACATGCTGCACAGAAGTGCGGTCGAACTTGAAAGCAAACCGCTCGCAATCGGAATCAGACTGGAAGCTCCGCAGAAACAGATAGATGTATCTCAATACGGCCAGTTTGCCGGACATCCGCGACTTAAAGCTGCCAGTTTCAGGGTGACCCGCCGGCCCGAAAAAGATGCCAGAGCCTGCTACAGCTTCTGCATGTGCCCGGGTGGCCTGGTTATCAGCTGCGCCTCTGAGCATGGAGCGCTGACTACCAACGGCATGAGTTATTCAGGCCGCGACAGTATATGGGGTAACGCCGCCTTTATCGTGCCGGTGGAACCTGCTGATTTTTCAGGAATGATCGCTGATGGCAGCGCCCCGCAGCTTGCCGGCATGCATTTTCAGCAGAAGATTGAAAAAGCCGCTTTCGCTGCCGGCGGCGGTGACTTTGTCGTGCCAGCCCTTATGCTCAAAGATTTTCTCACGGCAAAAGTGTCTGACAATCTGCCGGCCAACCGGTCATGCCCACGTTCAAAACCGGCCTCCTTCGACGGTATACTGCCTGATTTCGTCACCGACACTCTGCGCCGGTCGATTCCCGCCATGATGCGCGAACTCGGCAGCATCAACATTGCTGACTGTGTGGTCTACGCCGCCGAAACCAGAAGCTCGAGCGCCGTTCGCATTCTGCGCGACGAGTCTGGCCAGTCGCCAACTCTAAGAGGCCTTTTCCCGGCCGGCGAAGGTGCCGGCTACGCCGGTGGCATCGTCAGCTCAGCCGTAGACGGCCTCAAAGCCGCAGAACAACTTACCGCAACTTTATTATAAATCACCCTGCAAATTCCGCCTGATTTTGCTGCGCCCGAAAATATATTTGTCGAGGGCCAGAATTCTTGGTAGTATAAAGTCAATAGAGCCTGCAGCTGAGACGATCTTTGCAATTCTGTCCTGTCCGGGGATTCAAAAAATGCAGTTAGAGAGACTATTTGACCAGACCCGTGCCGAGTATCATAAAGAAAACGATGTTCGTCAGTCAGTGTTCAATGAAGAAACACATGCCGACTTCAGCGAGCAGGCTGCACGTTATAAAGAGTTTTCTACCCGCTGCTTCTGGCAGGAAATCGCGATAACCGTAACAGTAGTAACCTGTTTTGCGCTTGCCTACCTGTTCTGCTATCTGGTCGGAATTGAATATGGCAGCTTTCTTCACGGCAAAATCCTCTATGCCGTGTATGTGTTCTTCAATATTTATGCGGCCGGCCAGGCGTTCTACAGCTGGGCAGTTCTCCGTAGCAAAAGTGTTGCGCGCGATTACATGTTTTTCTGGGCAATTGCTTTTATCGGGGCCGCCATTGGCAACTCAATCGATTATCTTCTCTGGGCCAGTGAAACCGCCGGTTTCAAGCAGAATACGCTGACCAATCTGATTTTTGTTTTTTCGCTCATTCTGTCATTTCCGGGCATTTACTTTATGGCTCAGGTTTGCAAGGTAAAGATAACCCGGCAACCGATACTGTATTTTCTGCCAATAATAATGACTTTTGCAACCATACCCGTCTTCATGAATCTCGATATTATTAAAGACATGTTCAGCTCATCCAGCCTGGAGAGCATAGGTC
>CAZMWO010000491.1:0-2472 GCA_964569565.1 uncultured bacterium
AGCTTCAGCAAGAGAATCATCGAAGGATTCAGATATTCGGCAACGCATCCGGTGATCTTGCCGGCATTCGTTCTGATTTCGGTTATGAGCCTGATGGGCATGTCGGTTCAGATGGTTTTGTTGCCGGTCATAGCTGACAGGCATCTCGGGGGTGATGCAGCGACTCTTGGTTATCTGACTTCGGCAATGGGGCTTGGCGCGGTTATTGGCGCGCTTTCGCTGGCTTTGCGCAAAAATGTCGATGGCATCGAACTGCTGCCACCGGTTGCATTCGGTATTTATGGGCTGATAACTGTTTTTCTGGCGTATTCCCGCAGCCTGTCGGTGTCGCTTTTCTGGTGCGCACTGATGGGTGGCTGCATTGTGTCTGGGTGGGCTGCCAGCAATACCTTACTGCAGATGGTTTCTGAAAAACGAATGATGAGCCGGGTGATGAGTATCTACATGATGTGTTTCAGCGGCATGTCTCCGGTCGGCAGCCTGTTCATGGGCTGGTTTTCGACCTATACCACGACTTCTGACGCCATGGTGCTTGGCGGTCTGAGCTGTTCAGCAGCGGCCGTGCTTTATCTGCTGCTGCGCGGCCGTGCCCTTCTAACCTCTCCGGACCCCCAGAATTAAAGAGACATATTTGGAGTTGGCAGCTGATGGTGTGTGGGGTATACTGTTCGAAGACTGGGCGAGGGGGTAAACAGATGAAGTTTCGTACATTGATTGTGCTGGCTGTTTTGCTGGGCGTGTTCATGACTGGTAAGACCTGGGCCGGCAACGAAGATGCTGTTGCCAGAGTTATGGCCGAACGTATGGCCGATAAACGGTTGTCTCAGACAATTCTTGGTGCTCTGGCTTTTCTCGAAGACCGCCAGGTCAAAGAGCGTTCCGGCAAAAGATCGTGCGAATACGACAGCTCAGAAGAGGGCGATGGCTGCGATACCCGGCTCAGCTTCAATATCCCGTTCCGCGAAAATATCGGTCTGCCTGCACCAAAAAGCTTGGTAGCAAAGAACCGCAGCGGCGAGTGGGCGAGTTATATTCACTTTCTGCCTAATAAACTCGGATTTAAAGGCCGATCACCGGCCGCCGTGCAGGATTCAAGCCTGTTCATGACGGCATTCATCTCTTATCCGCTGTTTCTTTTCGATGAATCGGCGCTGGCTCCTGAACGGCAACATATCAACAGCATGCTGCGTCTGGCCATGCAGAACATACAGAGTTTCAAACGCGACGATGCTTACAATTTCTGGGCGGTATTGCCTGGTTTCAGCAACAAGGCGCCGCGCACCGGGCCTTTCAATATTCCGGTGCCGCAGCTCGAATTTCTGGCAAAAGCTTATCTGAACCCGAAATATGCCAAATTGTTTGCCAAACTGGCCAAAGGCCAGCAGACACCACCAAAATACTGGCTGGAAGCATGTCTTGACCGCAAAGGTAATCCAACCGGAGCTGATGCGCTGTTTAATATTCCCAACGACGCTGATGATACCTCTACTGCCGTTTCGATTCAGCATTTTTTTCACCTGAGATTTCCTGATTCAGGCATTGTGCCTGATCATGCCGCACTGTTGAGAATATCTGAATTTCGCGATCTCGGCCGCGCCCGTGAAGATGGCCGCGATGGCTGGAAGGGCAAAGACTCAGGCGCCTTTCTGACCTGGCTTAAAGACGAAACCGCTCCGGTTTTCGACCGCCCTGAAATCGGCATTATTCCTCTCGGCGTCAATAACGTCGATGTCGTAGTTAATTCTAACGTGCTTTTTGCCATGGCGCTGACCGGCAGCAAAGATCTGCCGGGCTACAATGAGTGCGCCCGCCTGATTCGCAAGGCCGCAGAAACAAAAAGCTGGCCTGAAGCCGGTCTTTATTATCCGCAAAATATGATTTTTCCTTACAGCGCCAGTCGTGCTTATCGCGATGGCAACGCGCGTGAGCCTGAAATGAAGGCGGCGATGCAGTTTCTGCTGCGTGATCTGCTCAAGGCACAGATAGAGTGGGGCAGAAAGAATCCGACCCGTCGTGGTGCCTTCCCGGGTGGCGACGACAAAAGCGACCATCTCTCGACTGGTCTGGCTGTGATTGCTCTGATCAACATCGGCCGCGAGAATGCTGCCGAAATGGGTCTTGAAAAAGAATACGACGCGGCTCTGCGTGCCGGTATCGACTATCTGCTTGAGCAGTGCATCTGGCAGAAGCCGAAAAACCCCGAAACCAGAGGCAAGTTCAAGACCCCAGGCAACAAGTGCGCTACCTGGATGTCAGGCCTGTTCTTTGCCGCTTCGTTCTGGGATCTGGCGCACTGGCGCTCACAGGCTTTCACCGTGGCGATTGCACTCGAAGCCCTGACCAAGTATGCGCTGGCCTACGATCTCGATATGGCCCCGATGGGAGCCCGCCGTATCAGACTTAACCCATGAGCGAAGAAAAACGTCTCACGCCTGCCGAACAAGGAGAACCCCAGAACATTACCGAACGCGG
>CAZMWO010000491.1:2482-3099 GCA_964569565.1 uncultured bacterium
TTCGGAAGCTCTCTCAAAAATGCAGTTATGAAATTCCAGAAGGACAATAAGCTCTACTGTACAGGAGTGATAAACAACAGCACTTATGAAAGGATTCTGCTGCTGGAGAAGGAGTATGATGAAAGGCACAAGCAGCTCAAAAAGGAGCAGCGCGCACGTGCTAATATGCTCGATTTGAACGGAGTTGAAGGCGAGCGACAGGAATACCAGGGCGAACTTGTAAAACTTCTGGTGATACTTGTCGTCGGTGTCTGGGTGTTTCGCTGGCTGACAGGATTTTAGCCTTAGTCAACCTTTCAGGCGTTATAGGTAGTAGATGCAGTGTCGCCGCCTTTGCCGGTCCAGTTGGTGTGGAAGAACTCGCCACGTGGCCGGTCGATGCGTTCGTAGGTATGCGCGCCGAAGTAGTCGCGCATTGCCTGTAACAGGTTGGCAGGCAATCTGGCGCAGCGGTAGCCGTCATAGTAGGTGAGAGCAGTGCTCATGGCCGGAACCGGTATTCCCATATCGACAGCTGTTTTTACTACATGGCGCCAGGCTGTCTGTGCGTAAGTCAGTGCTTCGGAGAAGAAAGGTGCCAGCAGCAGATTGGGCAGATCGGGGCGGGCGACGAAGGC
>CAZMWO010000492.1:0-1137 GCA_964569565.1 uncultured bacterium
GCGGAAGAGAAGGATGCACCTTCACCCGAATCGCGTATTCAAACAATGATTCGCCCTCTAACCGCGGAGGGAACTCATAACCTTTTGGCAATACCGGCATAATAATCTCCTTTTCATCATAGAATCCAGGACGCTCCGTTACCATTTCCTGCAAGGAGCATGTGCCATAAACATTCGGAGTGACAAAATGCACACTCTCATAGTCATACATTCCGGAAAACTTGAAACAATTTTCAATTTTCTGAGAAAATTTTTTCCCCAAATCGTTTTTCGGCTGATTAACAGGTGGGAGTCAAAAATCCGAGTTTGAACTCCCACAAATAAAATCAGGAGAAACCGATGAAGAAAAAAGCGCAAGAGAATCCGCAGATTGAAACGATTGGCGCAGATGAGTTCCCGAAGCAGAACAAAAAGATATTTTCGTTGCTCAATGACTTTGTATTCAAATGCGTATTTGGGCAGGAGAAACACGAGCAGATAGCCATCTGCCTGCTGAACGCACTGCTGAAAAAGTCTGGAATCGACAAGATTGTCAGTCTGGAGTTTTTGAATCCTTTCAATCTGAAGGAAGCAACCGAGCAGAAAGCCAGTGCTGTAGACGTCAAGGTTAGGGATGGCAAGAGCAGAACTTACATTATCGAAGTGCAGGTCTGCAAAGACAAATTTTTCGTTGCACGCACAGTTTACTACCTGGCAAAATTGTATTCAGGACAACTGCAGGAGGGCGAAGATTATTCAAAGCTCAAACCTTCTACCATCATATCAATACTGGATTTCGACCTGTTCGAAGAGAGCGAAGAAATGCACAACATATTTGAGTTTCGCGATCAGAAAGGGATGCTATGCCTTGCCGACATTATGGCTCTGCATTATATCGAACTGACAAAGTTCAGTCGAAACAAGCCCAGACACCTGAAAACTCCTTTTGAAAAATGGCTCGATGTGCTGAAATTTTCGGAAAAGTATATTACAATGGAGACGTTGCCAGATTACCTCGCTGACGAAGAAGGTGTGCCCATGGCTGTTGCCAGTCTCAAAAAAATCAATGCCGACCGCGAAATGCGCCAGATCCTCGAGGCCCGTGAAAAGGAAGCCCGTTACGTGTCGATGTTAAAAACGATTGCCAATGAAGAAGGA
>CAZMWO010000492.1:1147-3094 GCA_964569565.1 uncultured bacterium
AGATCTGATACTCGAAACCACGGGATTGTCTGAAGACGAACTCAACAAGCTTGTTAAATCCTCTACTTAAGCCGATTTCAGCAGATAATCATAGACCGCGTGAGAAAAAGCATCTTGTTTCAAAGATAGTTTGGCCACAGATTAGCCAGATTTCGCAGAAAAGACAGAGAGGCTAAGGCCGAAAGGCATGAAAAGGGTTATGAAAAAAAAATGCCCGTGCACAAAGGCATCCTGCTATGAAGCTCAATTGCTTCAAATCTGCGCAATCGGCGGAATCTGCGGATGAATTAAAAAGATCGGCGGATGATGTTTAGAGGGTGAATCTGGGGAGTTTTTTGCTGGTGAGCCATTTTTTGCAGGTGCGCAGGGTGCTTTGCCATTCATCGAGCACGAGATATTCGCGGTCAGTGTGTTCTTTGTAATAGCCGATGCTGAAGTTCACGCCGCAGATGTCACGGCATAATTCGACGATGTCGGTGCAGCTGTGGCGGTCGGGTTCCTGATAGCCGGTTTCGGCGGCGATGTAGGCGCGGAACGCATCGGTGCCGACTGAATAGCATTTGAAATCGCGGCTGTTTCTGCGGTCGAACTGCACGCAGAACTGATGGGTAAGGTTTATTTCGTCGGCGATATCGGGGTTTTCGGCCATCAGAAACGAACTGCCCTGCAGGCCGTATTCTTCACCATCAGTTATCAGTATCGAATGGCCGCTGTTACGCAGCAGCCAGACTATGGCGCAGCCGGCCCGGTCGTCGGCGCCAAGGCCGCCGTTGCGATTCTGAATGACACCCTCTTCGATATAGACATCCTGAGCCGGCGACGCGATCTGGTCATCTTTGACGGGCGGTGTCCAGACGGTGTCGGCGTGTGCGACGAGCAGAACACGATCGGCACGCGAGCCTCTGACATAGAGGAACCGGCCGGGCGCTTTACCTCTGAGAACGGCCCCGTCGAGCCTGGCGAACTCGTCGAAAACGGCATCAGAACTCGCAAGCGGCATGCGCAAAAACTTCATGAGAACTTCACTTTGTTTCAAGTTAGACCTCCTCCTGTCAGAATAATTTACCAGTCCACTGGCAAGCTTGAATATGGGTGTGATCTGTCATTGCGAGGAGGGCGCCAGCCCTACGAAGCAATCTCATGGACATAGGGATTGCTTCGTCGCTGCGCTCCTCGCAATGACGATTTTAAGCATGCATTCAACTTTGGCAGACCAGTATTCGGGCACGCGGCGGAATTACCAGTCTTCGGGTTCGCCTTCGTCGTCGAGTTCGTCCTGGTAGTCGGGGTCGTCCTGGCCGTCGGGCGACAGGCCCTCGGTTATCAATGCTTCATCGAGGAAGCCGGAAAGATTGTAGGAATCATTGATACTGTCGACGTAGCGGCAGAGAGCGTGCAGGGCATCGCTGTCGGAACCGTAGCAGGCGTTGGCGTAGTCGCGCATTATCGACTCTGTCGGCCCGAAAGTGCTGTCGAGCTTTGCATAGCCGTTTTTAACCAGCCGCCGGTTCAGGTATTTTACCAGCGCCTCGTCATCGCGCATCTGGTCTACGAACTCGCAGAGTCGCGCGAAGCCGTGATCGGTCCAGCCGGCGTGACCGACGTAATCCTGCAGAATTCGATAAGTTTCACTGGCCATAAGAAACCTCCCATGTTTATTAAAGTCATTATTCCTGTTCGTCGTCGATTTCGATCACGCGGCCCCAGGGCGGAGCCGGCGGATCGGGCGGAGTTACCCAGAGCACCGGAAAACGCGGCGCCTTCTCAGGGAAAGTCGATTCAAGATCGCTGAGGCCTATAAAAAGATCGGGCTCGAGATGTTTTTCAGAAATGTATTTGAAGACCGGCAGGTGGCTCGTGCCTCCCCCACCCTTCACTTTCAGATTCTTGACATAGGCCTGAAGCTGGTTCATCGGAACGACTTCATGAATTTTGCAGTCGCCGACG
>CAZMWO010000493.1:0-3087 GCA_964569565.1 uncultured bacterium
TTGCTGCAATACATTGGCGCGAAGGTAATTATGCGGTTATCGTAGATTTTATGCTTGATACGGGCCGCCATTTCATACATTTCCTGCCATACCGCAGGGTCTTGCACCTTGATCAGGGTGGCGAGTTCTTCCGGTTCGAGTGTTTTTATGTCACAGGACTTCGCCAGAATTTCGCGAACACGCTCTAATGATGGTTCCTGGCTTGAGTCGATCTGTTGCCAGATTTTGTCGTCGTCGATAAAATCTTTGCCATCGACGAGATAGCGTTCATACTCTTCAGGCTTGATGACTTTGTTGATCCAAGAGGTTGCGGGAATTTTTTCGTTTACCAGATGCATTGTTTGCCTCCCTTGTCAGGTCAGGAACGGGTTAGAACGGCTTTAACGCTGACATCAGGGAGTTGGCCAATTTTGCCGGTCATGGCGCCAATTTCTTCGTTGGTGCCATCGACAATGAGCGATACGACAGATACCCCGCGTTCTTTGTAAGGTAAACCCATACGGCCGACAATTATGCCGGCAAACTGGTGCAGTAGCGCATTGAAATCACTGTAAACCATTTCCGGGTTTTTCAGTATGACTGCTACCACGCCTAGTCGGCGCTTATCCTGCAGGATATGTGAAGAATCATCGTTCATCTTTACTCCTCGGTGTCAGGCTCAAAGCCCTTCAACTCAGATGTATTGTGAAAAAGAATTTTTTCACAAGCTAAAATTATTATAATCTCTTTTCAGAAAAATGCAAGCTTTTTTGGCGATCGAGACCCTTAGCGAAAGAGAATCTGCGGGGCACCGCTTTCCGTGATCAGCCTGCGCAGTTCTGACCTGAGCGGGTACGCCCGAGCTCATGGCGCTCATGTCTGACAGAATCTCAGAAATACTCTTCTTGGCAACCCTTTTAACCAGCGCTGCAGACTCGATGCCCGCCAGTTTGCAGGCTTCAGCCATGGCGTCTTCGCGATAACCGACAGCATCGATGAGCCCGAGTTCTTTGGCGCGGCTTGCTGTAAAAATGCCGCCGTCGGCAATTTTTATAACCTGCTCACGGCTCAGGTTGCGGCTCTCGCTGACAATGTCGACAAAACGGTCATAGATACTGTTGATAATCACCATCAACATCTCACGTTCTTCTGGAGTGACCTCTTTAAAAGGAGAGAGCAGGTCTTTCATCGGAGTTTTTTCAGACTTCAATGTAATTGCCTTGAAGCCGACTTTGCTTGCGAGTTCTTCAAGATTGATCGCCTGCATCAGGACGCCAATACTGCCGATAATCGAGGTTGGGTGTGCCAGAATCTTTTTGGCAGCGCAGGCAACGTAATAAGCCCCCGAGGCGCCCATGGTTCCGATGATGGCAACTACCGGCTTTTCGGTTTCTTTCTGAACCTTTTTAAGCTGCTGATACACAATGTCGCTGGCTGTTACTTCACCGCCTGGCGAGTTGATTTCAAGCAGAATAGCCTTGACAGCTTTGCGCTTGCGAGCTGCTTCCAGATCATTTTTGAGGTTTTCGAAAAGATCTTTCTCCATCTTGAAGGGCATTCCGTCCTGGGTGTCCTGTTCCTGGATGATGCCTTTGATGCTGATGAGAAGTATTTCGTCTTTGGCTTCTTCGTTACCATCGACAAACTTGACGCGAATCGTTTTTTTAGGCTCAGCCCCGCCAAAGAGACCGAACAGACCCTGAGCAACCGCGGGTGATGACGTAATGCCGAGAATGAGAAGCAGAAACAATGCGATTTTTTTCATATTTAGTCACTCCAGTTGGATAATTCTTGCGAACGGTATGTGTTTATCGGGGCAGCCTTTGGCCGCTGCGATGCAGACTTTGCAGCGCAGGCAGGGCGGGCTGTTATATTCTTCGGGTTTTCCGGCAAAAGCTGGCAGACGCGGGTTGCGGTTGAGGGTTCGCCCGAGCGAAACAAAATCGCAGACGCCTCTGCTGATTTTACTTTCAGCAGCGCCAGGGCGGTCTATCTTGCCTGCGAGGATGACCGGATGATCTATTTCATGTTTGAATATCTGGGCATCTTCGGCAAATGGTGTCTCCGGCGCGGTTCTGCCGACGGCCGGGTGTATCATCAGCGGGTTGCCAACTACAAGGCCTTCGGTAACATGAAAAACATCTACGCCTTCCTGTTTAAAAAGCTTCGCAGCGTTCACTGCCTGCCTGATACCATTGCCGCCCGGCAGCAGGTCTTTGAGGGAAAGGCGCAGCGAAAGCGTCAGATCGGGCGTCACATTCTTGATGCCTCTGATTACCTGCCGTGCAAAAAATGCGCCGTTCGCATTTTTGAGCCCATATTCATCGTCTCTCGGATTGGTCAAGGGCGAGAGAAACTGCTGAATCAGACTGCCTTCAGCGCCCTGGACCTCTATACCCGAATAGCCGGCATTCCAGGCGGTTACCGCGGCTGAAACATAATCCCTGATTATCTGATCGATCATATCCTGGCTCAACGGGCGTATTTCGGCGGTGACTTTTTTCAGGAAAGGTTTGCCAACGCCATATAGCCTTTTACCTTCAACTGGGATGCTGTTGCAGCCTCCATGGTATAGCTGTAAGACAGGCAGAGCGCCACCGCGGCGAATTTTTTCGGCGACCTGTGAAAGTCCCGTCAGAATATCGGGCCTCGAAAGATCGAGATGCTTTACCCATGATCTGCCGGTTGCCGAAATAGCGGCGCCCTCTACGATTACCGCAGCGACACCGGTTTCGGCAAGGCGCTGATAGTATTCGATCGTATCAGCCGTGACAAGACCGTCGAAATCGCAGGTCATGCTGGGAGGCGGGGCCGCAATCATGCGGTTTTTAAATGTGCGGCTGCCCAGATCGAAGGGGCTTGTCAGGCTTGAATTCATGCTCTGATATTACAGCGGCAGCGCCAAAGAATCAAGCAGGTGATTTTAATCGGATATTATGATAAACTTGCCGCCATGAATAATATTCCAGAATTCCCGCAACAGACAGAACTCGAACTCACACACAATGATATAATCAGGGCAGCCGTGTCTGCACAAGGAATCAGGGCAGCCGAATACTCGTTTTATTACCTGACCGGCTGGTATTATAACCGCCCGGCCCGCATAAG
>CAZMWO010000494.1:0-3086 GCA_964569565.1 uncultured bacterium
AGGCCTCGCGACAAAATTCAATGCTTGTTTATATAGTAAAATTACTGATAATATGCGCCTTTCTGGCGGTTGCCGGCGGGGTGGTGGCTGACGAAAGCCCGGCACCGATGCGAATCGAAATCGGTCTCTACATTCTCGATATAGCGCATCTCGACGTGAAAGAGAGCGAATTCTACGCCGATTTTTACATCTGGTACAAAGCGCCGGCCAACAGCACCTGGAAGCCGGAGAATATCGAGTTCATGAACGGAGTGATCGAGAGCGCAACACAGTTGGCAAGCGGCACCAGTGCCGATGGCCAGCAGCAATGGTCACAGCGTATCAAAGGCCGGTTCCGCGGGCATTTCGAATTGCACTCTTATCCGTTTGACCGCCAGAGTCTTCCAATTGTCATCGAAGACGCCGAGTTTACCGACAAAGAACTGTATTTTGCGCCTGATTCTGCCAGTCCGGCTGATTATAACCTCTGGATCGAGCCTGAACTCCGCGTGCCGGACTGGAAAAGGGCAGGTGCAGCCTGCGCCACCGATACCCACCATTACAAAACCGATTTCGGCCTCGGGTCAAACAAGAATTCGAGCTATTCGAGATTTACCTACAGCGTCAATCTGTCGCGCCTGTTCATGCCGCATCTGATCAAGTTCATTCTGCCTCTGATGATCATTGCCGGCATGGCTTACGTGGTGTTTTACATCAACGCCAGCGAGTTCGAGGCTCAGTGCGGCATCTGCATCACCGCACTGCTTTCGGCGGTTGCCCTGCACAATTCGCAGGCTGACGCGCTGCCGAATGTCGGTTATCTGTTGATGTCCGACAAAATTTTCATTCTGTTTTACGTTGTGATTTTTCTTGCACTGGTGCAAACTGTGGTCAATAATAACTATGCCAAACGTCGCCGATTCGATATGGCGATCTATCTCGACAGGGTGTGCCGCTTCTGGTATCCGGCCATACTGTTCGCCGGAAACATTCTGATCTATCTGTTGAGCTAAGGAGTCTCTGATGAAGCCACTTCTCGATGTTGCAAACCGGATGCCGCTTCCGGCACTTATCGGTATGGTGCATGTCAGGGCGCTGCCCGGAACTCCCTTCAATACCGATTCGATGGAAAAGATCTGCGAGACGGCCGTAGCTGAAGCTGCCATGCTGCAGAGCGCCGGTTTTGACGGCATAATGCTTGAAAACATGCATGATCGCCCGTATCTCAAGGGTGCCGTCGGGCCTGAGATCGTAGCCGCCATGACCAGAGTAGTCTGCGAGGTTCGACGCAAAATTGGCAACAGTTTTCCACTTGGCTTACAGATTCTGGCCGGAGCTAACCTCGAGGCACTGGCTGTTGCCCATGTTTCGGGCTGTGATTTTATCCGGGCGGAGGGCTGCGTGTTCGGCCATGTCGCAGATGAAGGCTGGATCGAAGCCTGTGCCGGCGAACTGCTGCGCGAACGCACCCGCCTCGGAGCCGGGCGCATCAGAATCTGGACCGACATTCAGAAAAAACATTCGGCTCATGCCGTAACTGCTGATCTTGCTCTCGAAGACTGGGTTCACGGCGCTGATTTCTTTGGCATAGACGGTGTCATCATCACCGGCAGTGCAACCGGCAAGGCGGCCAGCAAAGATGACCTCAAGCGCTCGCGCACTGCCGGCCGTATTCCAGTTATTATCGGCTCGGGCATCACTCCAGAAAACGCAGCCGACTTTGCCAGAGCCGACGCCTGGATCATCGGATCGAGCCTCAAATACGACGGCTTCTGGGAAAACCCGCTCGACCCGGATCGCCTCAAGGCAATGGTTTCGGCGCGCAACAGCGTTTTGCGCAAATAGTTTTGTATTGCCTGAACAGGCAGGTTTCGTTTATACTCACGTAAGAACGTAATAAGAGGTGATATGAAAAATTATCTGCCGGAAATCCGCAAAACACTGAAGTTAATCGACGTTATCGAAAAAAAATACAATATCAAGCCCAACACCGATGTGGATGAGCCGCTTTTATACTGCGGAGTTGCAGATACCAATCTGATTTCCAACCTGGCGACCGAGGTCGAGGAATATTTTGGCAAGCCTTATAAACCGGCCGGAGAAGGGGCCTTTTTCAAGAATTATTTCGACAAGTTCGTGCGCGGGGTAGGTGGTACGCGCAAGGAACAAACCCTTTACCGCAAACCGATCTGCGACCAGGCCTGCATGTATTGCGCTTTCTGGCCCTGGGGAAGCAAACCGGTCAAGACATCTGTTCGCATCGGCCTCGTCTGTTACGGAGCTGACGAGCGCGAATTTTTCACACGTGAACTCAAAGGCGAGTTTTGAGAGAAAGAGGCATTTAAATGCTGAACCAGTTGAAGAAGAACCATTTTTACCTGATTGAGACCGCTAAGAAGATGATTTCACAGAGGTTCAAAGAGAATCGCCACCACTTTGCAGCGGCTTTAAAAGCTCGGGACGGCAAAATTTTTACCGGTCTGCAGCTGAAAACCTCGATTGCCGGCGTCGAAGTCTGCGCTGAAGCGGTTGCCCTTGCCGCCGCGGCCGAAGAAGGCGTAACTGACATCGAAGCGCTGGTTGTCGTAAACCGCATCGGCGAAGTCATTGCGCCGTGTGGCAGATGTCGCGAACTGTTTATCGATTATTGCCCGAAGGCCGAGATCATCGTGCCGGGCCCGGCCGGTGCCAGAATCTTGACACCAGCCGAACTGCTGCCATCGCGTTCCAGCATGATCGATGACAAACACACCACCTGACCAGGTCGAACTGCCACTTGACGGAACTCTTGATCTGCACACTTTTCAGCCTCGCGAAGTAGCGGCGGTTGTAGCAGATTATCTCGAAGCCTGCCGTGAAAAGCGCATCTACAGCATCCGCATTGTACACGGCAAAGGCATCGGCAACCTCAGAAGAACGGTAGAAGCGACTTTACAGCGCCTTGCCATCGTTGATTCATGGGAACCGGCCGGCCATGACGCCGGTCACTGGGGCGCCACCCTGGTGCGGCTCAAGCCACTCTAGTGGTCTGTCACATTTGAATTGTAGGGTCGATTGGCGAAGGATAAACACTTGGTAGAAAAATCAAACCAGGGCGCAGGCGTGCT
>CAZMWO010000495.1:0-3085 GCA_964569565.1 uncultured bacterium
GCTTCATCATCGCGATAGTTGCTTTTGTCTATCTGCTGCAGCTCCTGAGCGAGCGTGCCCTCGATCTCGGCAAAATACTGGTCGAGTTCGTTGTTAAAAAGCGCCAGACGGGCATTTATATGCTGCAGCAGATTGATTCGCCCCAGAAACTCATCATATTGCAGATGCAGGTAGAACCCGACGGCGAAGAACAGAAACGGAAACAAAGCTGACAATGCGGCGGCAGCCATGATTCTGCTTTTGAAGCTGCCGGTCAGCTCGATGCCGAACAGCGCAGATCGCAGACAGTAAAGACCTGTCAAGCACAGCAGCAGAGAAGCGACAATGACAAAACCACGACGTGCGCCGGCAAGATTGTGCTGTATGCTCATCAGGGGCAGATGATATTGCAGAAACGGCACATTGCGATCGGAATTTTCCTTGAGAACGACTCCGCCGCCATGAATGACATGTCTGATAAAACGCTGATCTGCCGGAGCAGTTATCAACAGGCGATCCTGCTGGCGTTCGACACCACCATTCATGATCTCCGGCGCGGCCTCGTTCTTCATCACATCAATCTCGCGGTTAACGACGCGGCAAAGCGGAAATTGCCGCTGCAAAGCACGCAGCATGTATTCCACCGAAAAATCCTGCCCTCGGAGAACAATCAGACAACCGGCCGGGCCACTGGCAGAATGGCTGAACTCAACATAGACAAAATAGAGTTCACCACCGTGCAGAACCGAAAAGTTCTTGACCGCACGATCGGCCTTGAGAGTCACTGATGTGATACATCTGAACAGCTGCTGCATGGAAAGGGCAAGTCGATGACTCTCGGCCAGGCGGGCATGACTCTGAAGAACTTCTTCGTCAGGGTTGCGTACCTGACGGTAAAGAAACTGAACCGGGCGCTTCAAAAGTGCAGCCGGCGGCAGAACCGTGTCAGCGAGTTTTGCCTGACTGCCGGATACCGAGACGACACTCCGACAATCACGATCAAAAAACAGGCTCAAAATGCTTTCACCGCCAATCTGCCTGTCGATACGATGCTTAAGCTCTGCCAGATCGGTCTGGCTGAAACTTGCGGCCGACATTTTTCCAATTGCCGGCATGCGGGCAGTCAGAAAGTTTTCGACAACCATCGCATTTTTGAACAATTCCAGCTGATTGTAAGCTTCGGCCAGCTTACCGGCCTCGGCATAACCGGCATATTCATCAAGAAAATGATGCAGCGCCCAGACCGACATGACTACCGGCGAAACGACCAGCAGCAGCCATACCAGCATGATCCGGCCCGCCGGAATGGTGACTTTTTCTCTGACAAGGGCTGTGGTTGTGTCAGACATCGCACAGCTCCACGGCAGCAGAATTGAAATCACGCACAATTACCGATTGCCCGGCCTCGCGACTTGCACAAACACTTATCAGAATGCGGCTCGCAGTGTTAACCGTCAGAGATTCGAGAGCGGCCGCCTGCTCGATAACCCTGCCGACGACCGTGAAATCCTTGCGGCCGGCTTCACTGCCAATACTTCCAGACACTGCCAGACCACAATCTATACCGACACCATTTTCGATGGTAAACAGCCCCTGCTCACGGCGCGCGCCGTTCAATGCGACGAGATTGCAGCGCATCTGCGTGGCTGCCCGACAGGCGCGCAGAACATAGTTATCGAGAGCAGGGTCGTCATAAAAAACTGCCTGCACCGCATCGCCGATGTATTTGTCGATGATTCCACCCTGCCCGGTTATAGCCTCTTCCATGCTGGTGAAGTATGAATTGAGCATATCGACAACTTCTGCCGGAGAATACTTTTCGCTGATCACCGTAAAACTTCTGACATCCGAAGCAAGCACTGCAACCCGGGCCATTCTGGTTTCACCGGCGGCGCTGCCAGCAATCGCGACCTTTTCGATCAGGTCGCCGGAAACATAGCGCTTCATCATCTCCCGCTGTTTCAGCGCGATCGACATTTCATTGAAAGCCGTAGTGACCTTGGCGAACTCATCTTCAGAAAATCCGGCGAGCATGACGCCGTAATTTTCTTGATTCAGCGCCTGTATGCCCTTATTGATGATTCTGACCGGGCCACTGATGAACTCGACAATAACCGAGGTCACAAAATACAACAGCAGAATGGCATAGCCGACAAGAACAGGAAACAGCATTCTGATGGCGAGATCGGAATAGGCCAGCCGTACTCCGTCGCTTTTCCCGGTTGCGGCAATGACCGCGCTCCTGCCGGTTTCGTAGCGCCAGGCCCTGACTTCGAGTTCACCATTGCGCTTGATAACGCCATGACCTTGATCGCGCAGTGATATTGCCCTTTCAAAACTGAAATCCATGGCGGGAGACAACAGACTGTCAGCAGGCCAGGTAAAAGCCTGAAGATCAGCAACTTTGCGCAGACGAACCCCGACGTTGACCGTTCCATAAAGTCCGCGGCGAACGAACCATTCGGGGCTCTTTTCTCCCAGGCGGCTCAGATAACGATTCACGTGCTCACCCAGACCTGAAACACGATGATACATGAGCCAGTAGCGGCCACTGCCACTTTTAACTACCAGCAGGTTCGCCATGCTGGTATCGGCTGAATGAGTGACTTCGCGCTGCAACGTGCCCTCGTGCACGATGCAGGCCTCTTCAAGTGCCGGAGTCAGATAGTTCTCGAGCATACCAAGAGTCATGGTTCGCGAAACATCCGATCTGGATGCACTTTTGAACAGACCAAGACTGTCCATGTATTTGTCGAGCAGGTTTTGCACCAGTCTATTCGCTGCCGACGACATGCGAAAGCCACTATACTGATTCATAACTCCATTGCCGCGACATTCAGACATCGAGTTTGTCCAGGTCGAAAACCAGTCGAGATTGTCACCTGGCCGCGCAAGACTGGGAAACAGTTCATTATCTTCAGCTGTATCAGCTTCGAGCCGGCGCTTGACTTCGGTACCGGCACCCATCTTCCGCAGCTGATTTTCCTCATCAAAAAGGGCCATCTGATGCACATTGTTCTGAGTGAATTGAACCAGATGATTCTCGATGACGCGGCCTGAAGACTGTAACGCCAGAAATGTCAGAGCGCCAACCCCGAGAACCGGC
>CAZMWO010000496.1:0-3074 GCA_964569565.1 uncultured bacterium
GAATTACGATGCACAAAACGATCTCAAATCACCTGAAACGCTGATATCAGTGCCTCTGACCGTGCATGGCAATACCATGGGCGTCATCAATCTGACTGATCGTTCAAACAGCCAGCCATTCAGTCAGGAAGACCTCGACCTGCTGCTGGCCATAGCTAAGCAGATGGCGATGTCGATCGATAATGCCAGGCTGCACGATCTTTCGATCAGTGACGGGCTGACCGAGCTTTATATCAGGCGCTTTTTCGAGATTCGTCTCGAAGACGAGATCAAACGCGCGCGGCGGTTCAGCTTTCCGCTGACTCTGGTCATGTTCGATGTCGATGACCTGGGAAAAGTAAACGAAGCCAGAGGTCGCAAAGCCGCTGACGTAGTATTGTATGAGATCGCCCGCATACTCAAAGATTCGGTCCGCGCTACCGATATTCCGGCCCGGTTCGGCGAAGAAGAATTTGCCGTCATTCTTGCACACACAACCGCCGAGCAGGCCCTTATCTTTGCCGAGCGCCTGCGCGAACGCATTGCTGCCCAGTCTATTGCAACTCCTGCCGGGGAAGTCAAGGTAACGGTAAGCGTCGGGATCGGCGAATACGATTCTGGCATAGAACGCCATTATCAGCTGGTAGAGCACACGCAGAAGGTTCTTGCAGAAAGCAGAGAGCAAGGCAGAAACCGCACAACCACCTGGAAAAAAAAGGAGCATAAGGCATGAAAATTCGGTATACCGCGATTTTTCCGGTTATCGTTCTTTTTTCCTGCGCTCTTTTAAGCGCTTCTGCTGCCGATTATCGGGTAAAGCTCATCAAAAAATTCTATTCAATCGGTACGGCAACCATAAGTGGCACCTATTACCCCACCGGCAATTCAATAGCCCGGCTTCTCAGCACCACCTTGAGTGGCGTTATCGCCATCGCCGAACCCACAGCCGGTTCGCTGGCCAACATAGAATATCTGAGGCGCGGGCAGATCGATCTTGCTCTTCTGCAGAGCGATGTTGCCTGGCAAGCCGGCAACTCTACAGCAGACAACCGGTTCAGAGAGTTACGCATAATTTCTTCACTCTATTCAGAGGTTATTCAGCTGGTTGTGCGCGATAATTCAAGCATAAAAGAGCTGAGTGACCTCAAAGGCTGTCGCATCGCGGTTGGCGAAAAAGACAGCGGCAGTGCCGCCAGCATAATTACTGTGTTCAAAGCAGCCGGCCTTGAAGAGGGCGACTATACAATAGTTTATGAGCGTTTTACCCGGGCCACGGAATCGCTGCTCGACGGCTATATCGACGCGGTCTACTACGCCGGTGCGGTGCCGGCTGACGGCATAGTCCGCCTGAATGCCAAGATGCCGATAAGATTGATCAGCATCCCGGCTGATGTTCGCCAGAAACTCCTGGCTGAGCACCCCTATTTTACGGGTGAAAATATTCTTGCCGGCTCTTATAAAAATCAGAAAGCCGATGTCACCACAATCGGTTTCAGGGCACTGCTTGCCGGCACCGAAAGACTTTCAGCGAACGAAGTTTTCAATATTTTACAGGCAATCTATGATAACCCGACCCCACAGACAGATTTCAAGCTGCGCAGAAGCGAGGCAACCCGGGGTGTTCTGCCTGAAATGCTGCACGAAGGCGCCCGCCGTTTTTTTGCCGCGCCCGGGAATGCAGTTCAACCGGTAAAAAAGCCGGAGTGACGCGACAGCCTGAAATTTGGCAATTTGTAGATTTATCAGTATAATTTAAACAAAATCTCTATCGGGCGGTGTACGTATGAGTCTATACAAGACCAGATTCATGGCGATCATATTGGCATTTATTCTCAGCCTGGGCTGTTTGAGTGTCAGCGCAGAAGATTCCAAAGCGGCTTTCGACCGTTACCAGTCGCTTTACAGATCATACCAGGAAGCAGTCATACGCCAGGTCGATAGCGCCACACTCGAACAGATGGCCGCCGAACTGCAGGCCGCCAGTCGCGACTACTACCGCTCGATCGGCGTCGAAGTCATGTTTGATGCCAGGAATCCTGGCGAACCCGTTATTACGCAGCCCGAACAATTTGCTGATGCAACCGATTCACGCGGCGCCGGTATCGTCAAGTCGGCCCTGCAGAAAAGGTATGAAGAGATTCTGGCCGCGCTTGGCAGCCCAAATCGCGAGAGCCGTTATGCCGAAATACAAAAGCAGCTCGAAGATTTCCTGAAGACCTGCAACGACGAAACCCTTCAGAAAGAAGCAGTTTTTCAGCTTTCAGAAGTGGTTTATGAGCTTACTAAAAGCATGGCAAAGGCTCAGGAAGTCCTGCTGCAATACGCCAAAGCAACCGGCAATTCTGAATTTCGTCGCCAGACAATGGCGCGTATCGTTGTTCTGAAAAAGAAGTCGGTCGTTGCCCAGAAACGCGAAGAGTTCAAAAAAATTCAGCAGAGCACCATCAACCAATGGGGCAAATACAGCAAAACCTCATGGCTGGCTCTGCCGGTTAAGATATGGAGCCTCGGTGGCTATGCAGTAAACAATGTGCAGCGCCGTATAAAAGGCCGCGAGCTCGACAAGGCTCTCAGGGAATACGATAAAGCTGTTCTCGAAACCTATCCGGCAGGTTCTGCCGATGCGCTTTCCAGATCACGCCTTATTCCACTCAACACCGTAAGGCTCATGGTAAACGGTCGCACCAGCTTTCATTACCGCATAGAGCGGGCAAAGCAGGCGACTTCGAGCATCTATTTCCAGACTCTGCTCTATCAGGATGACGAAACCGGCAACCGCATCGCCGATATTCTCATCGAAAAGGCGCAAAATGGAGTCGATGTAAGATTGATTCTCGATGATTTTTTCTCGTTCAACAAGAAGAGCGGCGTGATTCAGCGCCTGCGCAACGGCGGCGTGCAGGTTATGATCAACAATCCGATACTCAAGAATCTTCTCAAAGCAAATTTCAGATCGCACCAGAAGCTCTTCATCATCGACGAGAGCATCGCGATTGTCGGCGGCATGAATACCGGTGACGAGTATGCCAAAGGTGAAATCACTGAGTATGGCTGGCGCGATACCGATGTCGAGCTGCAGGGGCCAATCGTCAGAG
>CAZMWO010000497.1:0-3069 GCA_964569565.1 uncultured bacterium
GGTCTTCGGGCAGGCCGAGCCAGTCGTTGAAAATCTGATTGACGCCCCAGCTCGAGAACAGAATGATCAGCACGATAACGCCGCGCAGATAATCATCGTTGGTGATCGGGGTGGCATACCTGACTTCCTTGAGCCAGAGATAAAACGAGACACCGATCCAGCCGGCGATGCCGGTAATGAACGAATAATAGGGTCTCATCGTCTTGACGTAGGCAACTACAAACTTTTTAATTTCAGCCAAGCTCATCTCTGCGCCTTTCACCTGAAAAACTCGGAATCAGCACTTCTGCGCCCGTCTGCATTTGCTTGGTTGCAATGTTTTGTAGTTATGACTGAGTGGCAGGGCAACAGAATGACTCATTTTACCTGAAAATCTGCCATTTGGTTACCCTTTTTTGCATAATCCGCTAAGAATTCAGCTTTCCCGGAAGATAAGCTTCTACCGTCCGGGCTTTGCCTGTTATCTGGTTTCAATGTCTGAGTAAATCTCTCATAAATTCTGCGGCAATCAGTCGAATCAGCGGTTCCTGTTGTTTGGGCTTAGAGTTACCGGCATATCCGATGCCCGGTATGGTTTGAAAGTGGGCGAGCAAAGTGATAGAATGCAGCACGGCAGACGGGGCTGCTTTTATGTCATTACAGATCAACAATCTCGAAAAATCTTTCAGCGTCAGGAAACTCTTTTCTGGCGTGACCTTTGCCGTCAATCCGGGCGAGTGCGTCGCGCTGGTCGGCAGCAACGGTTCGGGCAAGACGACGATGATGAAGATCATTCTCGGCCATGAAACACCGGATACCGGCACGGTAACCTGCCCGAAAGACAGCCGTATCGGCTATCTGCCGCAGGAAATCTTTCTCGCCGACAACGAAAACTGGGCGCGCGAAAAAGAGACGATGACCCTATGGGAACTGGCTACCCAGGCTTTTGACCGCCTCAAGGTCATTCGCGGGCGCATCGAGGCGATCGAGCATGAAATGGCGGCCGGCCACATTTCGGCAGCGGTGCAGGATGAATATGACCGTCTTGTCGTCGAATTCGACCGCGCCGGCGGCTACACCTGGCAGGCGAAAACTATCAGACTGCTCAAGGGGTTCGGCTTTCCCGAAAGTCGCTTTCATGACCCGCTCAAAACCTTTTCGGGCGGCTGGCAGATGCGCGCCTATTTTGTGCGCCTGCTGCTGACTGAGCCTGATTATCTGCTGCTCGACGAACCGACCAACTATCTCGATATTTCGTCGATTTCGTTTCTCGAAGACTATCTTGCGTCTTATACCGGCGGAATCCTCGTGGTTTCGCATGACCGTTATTTTCTCGATGAACTGGCAAGTTCGGTTGTTGCCATCATGCCGGAAGGCTCACGCACCTTTCGCGGCAATTATTCGGGCTTTCTCGAAGCACGCGAGGCCTGGGCCGCCGAGGCACAGGCCGCTCAGGACCGCCAGGACCGAGAACGCAAACGTGTCGAAAAATTTATCGACCGTTTCAGATACAAGGCCAGCAAAGCCTCGCAGGTGCAGAGCCGCATCAAGCAGCTCGAAAAGATCGAGAAGATCAGCCAGGTGCGCGCCCTGCCGAAGCTCAGTTTCAGCTTCCCGAAGTGTGAGAGCAGCGGCGAAGTCGTGCTGCGCGGCGAAAATATCAAACGCGCCTATGGCGATCATCAGGTGCTCAAAGACGTTTCGTTTGTGCTCAACCGCGGTGACCGCCTGGCGATAATCGGCGAAAACGGCGCCGGCAAAACCACGCTGATGCGTGTTCTCGCCGGTGAAGACGCCCTCTGGGATGGCCGTCTCGAAACCGGCTACCGCGTTCATTTTGGCTATTTTGCCCAGGACGAAGAGATCAGCTTCGAGGGCGAAGAAACCGTTCAGGAGCGCGTAATGCGCGAAGCGCCGCTCGATGTGGTTCCGCAGGTGCGAAGTCTGCTTGGCGCATTTCTATTTTCGGGCGACGAGGTCGAAAAGAGGGTGCGGGTACTTTCCGGCGGTGAAAAGAGCCGTCTCGGGCTGGCGCGAATGATGCTGCGTCCCTGTAATCTCCTTCTTCTCGATGAACCGACCAACCATCTCGACATCAACAGCCGCGAAGCACTGCTCAACGCGCTCGAAGATTTTCCCGGCACAATTATAATTGTTTCGCACGACCGCTTCTTTCTCGACAGTCTCGCGACGCGAATTCTCGCGCTCGACAACGGGCGGGCCACGGTTTATGATGGCAACTACAGTCAGTATCTCTGGGCACGGCAATGTCGCGAACTCAATGGCGAAAAGTTTTCTGATGAGGTAGTCGATGACAGTCAGCCGGTTGCCGACAAAAAACAGCAGGCACGCGAGAACAACCGCCTGCAGAAGCAGTTGAGCAACCGCCTGCAGAAACTCAAACGCGAAATCGAAGAGGCCGAAACGCAGGTGAGCCGCCTCGAACAGGCTCTGGCAGAAGTAGAAGAGCAGCTGGCCTGCCCGCCGTCTGAGTGGAGCCCGCAGCATGTTGCCGAAGCTGCCACCCGCCATGCTGCGATCAACGCTCAGCTCGAACAGGCACTGGCCGCCTGGGAAGGCCTGCATGGCGAAGACCAGCAGGTCACGACTGAATTGACCAGACTTAAAGAAGGAGTCGCCAATGGCGGATACTGAGAATACCCCGCAACGTGGCGTCATGGAAAAGACGCGGCAGAAAACTGCCAAACCTTCGATGTACAAAGTGTTTCTGCTGAACGATGACTATACGACCATGGAATTCGTCGTCGAAGTGCTCGAGAGCATTTTCAGCCACTCAAAGGTGCAGGCTACCAGCATAATGCTGCATGTTCACCGCAACGGCAAGGGTCTGGCCGGCGTCTATACCCGCGAAATCGCCGAGACCAAAATTGCGCGTGTGCATGCCGTCGCCCGTGAAAACGGCTACCCGCTAAAATGCGATATGGAGAAAGAATGATCAGCAAAGACCTCGATATTATTCTGCAGGCAGTAATCGAACAGGCCGCTACCAGCCATCACGAATACCTTACCGTTGAGCACCTGCTTTACGCACTGGTGCATGACGGCACCGGCTCCCGCATACTCAAAGCC
>CAZMWO010000498.1:0-3068 GCA_964569565.1 uncultured bacterium
TTGCCGCGTCGTGCTGGCGCCATCCTCGCAATGACGTTAAACCTTGAGCTCTTATTTGACAGACTATAACAAGGCAGACTGTTGATAAAATTGCTGAAATTTTGTGCGGGCAGGAGTAAGATGGTTGAAAACTTTGCTGGGGTAGGGAAATGAGCGGTTCATTGTTATTGCTTGCTTCGCTTGTTCTGTTGATCGCTGCCTATGCGCTTTATGGGCGTTGGGTGGCAAAGAAACTTGGTGTAGACGATACACTGCTGACACCGGCGCATCGCCTACGCGACGACGTCGATTATGTGCCGGCGCGCGCGCCGGTTCTGCTCGGCCATCATTTTGCCTCGATCGCCGGTGCCGCTCCGATTATCGGGCCGGTCAGCGCGGCCGTGTTCGGCTGGGTGCCGGTTTTGTTGTGGCTGGTCCTGGGCGGCATTTTTTTCGGCGCCATGCATGATTTCGCCGCGCTTATCGTGTCAGTGCGCAATGACGGGCGCTCGATCGGCGAGGTCATCAAGAAGCATGTCGGCAGCCGCGGCAGCATTCTGTTCCTGCTGTTTACCTGGTTTACGCTGGCTCTGGTAATAGCTGCCTTTTCGATCATCGTTGCCAAAACCTTCGCGACGGTGCCGGCGGCGGCGAGTTCTTCGCTGATGTTCATCGCGCTGGCCGTCGCTTTTGGCGTTGCGCTGAACCGCTTCAAAATGTCTCTGGCGCCGGCCTCTGTCGTCGGCGTAACTTTGCTGCTCGTAATGGTCTGGCTCGGGCAGGTGTTTCCGGTAAGCATTGCCGAATCGACCTGGATCTACATTCTGCTGGTGTACATTTATATCGCTTCGGTAGCGCCGGTCTGGATTCTGCTGCAGCCGCGCGACTACCTCAATTCATTTCTGCTCTACATTCTGCTGTTTGCAGGCTTCATCGGCATGCTGTTCTACAACCCGACAATCGTCGCGCCGGCTTTTACCGCCTTCAAGGCCGAGTCGCTCGGTTATCTGTTTCCGATGTTGTTCGTAACCGTTGCCTGCGGTGCGATCAGCGGCTTTCATTCGCTGGTTGCCTCTGGCACCACCGCCAAGCAGCTCGACCGCGAAAGTGACGCCCAGCCGGTCGCTTTTGGTGGAATGCTGATCGAAACCTTTCTCGCCATTCTGGCCCTGCTTACAGCTGCCATGCTGAGCAGCGAAAGCTACATGGCCGATCTCGCGGCAAAAGGCCCGGTCGGTGTCTTTTCGAACGGTATGGCGCAGGCGATCAATGCGATTCCCGGTTTCAAATTCGACCCGGCAGTGCTGGTCAGTTTCGTTTCGCTCGTCGTTTCGGCTTTTGCTATGACCAGTCTCGATACCGCGACCCGCCTCGGCCGCTTTGCATTCCAGGAACTCGCAGAATTCATGCCCGACAAACCGCGCGCAATCTGCCGCAACAAGCATGTCGCCACCATGCTGGCGATTCTGCCGGGTGCAATTCTGATGTTCACCGGCCAATGGAAGGCGATCTGGCCGCTGTTCGGCTCAGCCAACCAGCTGCTGGCCTCGATCGCACTGCTCAGCATCACCGTCTGGTATTTCCATTCTTTTCATAAAAAACCGCTGTTTATAATTGTTCCGATGGTTGCAATGTTCCTCGTGACCTGTTGCGCGCTGATCAACGTCATTATCGACAATCTCGGCAAACAGGGCTACATGATGGCCGGCCTCAGTGGTATTCTGTTGCTGCTCGCCACAATTCTGGCCTGGGAAGCCGCCGGCATCCTGCGCCAGGGGCATCCAGAAACTTCTGCCGGCTGATCGGAAAAATTATTTATGTTCGGTAAAAAATATTCGGTAAAAAGGTTCGGTATGCCTTGAAAAAGTTCGGTAATTTGGTATAATTGTAGTAGGCGATGTGGTGAGACAATCTATAGCACCCACCCGGGAGGCACCATGACCGACTCCGAAATTTTTGCTCAGATAGCTCTTGGCGAAGACAGTTCGCGACAATTCAAGGCCGACATCAGAAACGCAGAGTCGCTGGCGTCAGAGATGGCGGCCATGGCCAATGCCGATGGTGGCACGATTTTTCTTGGGGTTGCCGATGACGGTTCTACTCCGGGGTTGAGTGTCGCAGATGTGTCGAGAATCAACCAGTTGATCAGCAACGCGGCCAGCAATCTGATTCGCAGCCCTCTCAAAGTTACCACCCGCAATGTCGGGCTTCCAAATGGACGCATTATGATTGTTCTATCGGTCCCCAAGGGCCTGAGTAAGCCGTATTTCGATAAAAATGGTGTGATCTGGCTCAAAACCGGTTCTGATAAAAGGCGCATCAATTCTCGTGAAGAGTTGCAGCGTCTGTTTCAGTTTTCCGATCAGTTTCATGCCGATGAAATGCCGGTTAAGGCCGGTGTAGACCGCCTCGACCGCCTGCGCTTTCGAGACTTTCTGCGTGCTTATCATAACTTAGACATACCTGATTCACCAGATGAGCTGACCAGGCTTCTGCAAAACATGAATCTGGCCTGCGAAGACGGTCGTCTGAATCTTGCCGGTGCGTTGCTGTTTGCCGAACGCCCCGAATGGATCAAACCGCAGTTTGTCGTTAAAGCGATACGCTATCCCGGTAACAAGATTCACGTCGACAGTTACCTCGACACCGAAGATTTCGCCGGGCCCATGCGCAGGGTATTCGATGACACTCTGGCGTTCATCATGCGAAACCTGCATAAGGTGCAGGCCGGGCGGTCGGTTAATTCGCCGGGCCTGCCCGAAATACCCGAGGGTGTATTCGAAGAACTGCTGGTTAACGCGCTCGTTCATCGTGATTACTTTGTCAGTGCACCGATCCGACTGTTCATCTTCGACAACCGAATAGAGATAATCAGCCCTGGCCTTCTGCCAAACAATCTAACCATCGAGAAGATCCGTTCGGGTAACTCCAATATTCGCAACCCGGTGCTGGTGTCATACGTTGCCAAGGGTCTGCTGCCCTATCACGGTCTCGGTTCGGGTATCAAACGCTCAGTCGAGATGTGGCCCGACATAGAATTCATCGATGATCGCGACGGCTGCCTGTTCACCGCCAGAATCTCGCGCAAG
>CAZMWO010000499.1:0-3058 GCA_964569565.1 uncultured bacterium
CTGTTCCGGTGTCAGTATCTGTACCGGTGTCGGTGGCCGTGCCAGTGTCAGTGGTGGTACCGGTATCTGTAGCAGTTCCGGTGTCGGTTGCAGTACCAGTGTCTGTAGCAGTTCCGGTGTCTGTGCCGGTATTAGTGTCGGTGTCAGTGTCTGTAGCTGTGTCTGTGGCGGTCGAGGTATCGGTATCAGTTGGCGGAATTATTTTTTCGCAGGTGATGACCTTGATATTCAGAGGAACACCGGCCATTTTGGCGCTGAGAATGCGTATAAGACTGTCGATGACGCCTTGCACTTTTTGCTCAGCTGTTTCTGTGCCACTGGCCACCTGGTCGGGATCGACAATCTGGGCGGGGCCATCGGTTAAACTGCTGCCGGTTAAGCTGCCAGAATCGTGACCGGTACTGCCCTCAGGCTGCGCAATGGCAGAATCAATGGCACGATAGATAGTATCGACATAGCTGCCGCTCTGCGCGGCCGCCATTCCCGGCAGTATGATCAGCAAACACGCCATGAGAGCCAGTGTGACTATAAATCTTCGGCTCATGAGTTACCTCCGACTGTACCGATCTCTAACTAATTATACTTATTTTTTTGCTGCTTTGTTGCATTAATCTGTTTCGAAACTTTTGCGTTATGATATATGACTTTGCCCTGAGGACTGAATGTCTGTTAGAATGGCAAAAGAATTTACGGCTGATGCCGTTGGAGGCAATATGAAAAGAATTGCAGTTACCTTTCTGATGCTGATATTGGCGGTCGGAGGATATAGCATGATCGAAACGCTTAGTCTTGAGGAACTGGCAAATAGATCTGACGTAATCGCACTCGTCGATGTCGTCGGAGTAAAGGCTGTCGGTCGCCTGCCTTCAAAGGTTGAGGTCGTGGCCAATCTGGTTAAGGTCAACGAGCCTCTTAAAGGCAGCATCGCCGTTGGTGAAGACCTCAAGATCAAGACCTGGCGCGGTATCGAAGATAACCCGGCACTGGTCGAAGGCTCACGCGTGCTGTTGTTTTTGCGGCGCAGTGACAATCATTACACGGTTGTAAACGGCGTTCAGGGCTGGTGGCCGATCGATGCCGCCGGCAAATTTTCGGCCATGGGCACCGGTAAAACCCTCGAAGACGTCAAAAAAGCGATAGAAAACCCGCCACCACCATCACCCGCCCGCCCCAGGCTGAGTCTTTGATGATGGCGTCATCAGTCTTCGGTCTGATACTGGTAAACCATGCCGGTTTTAGTCTGCTGTGAGTTGATGAAAAGCTTGCCACGCTTGACCAGATCGACGAAGAAACTGTCGATCTGCTGTTGAGCGTCGTGTTTGCCGCTTTTCAGATATTTGTCGGCTTTGATTTTAAACGAAAACTCTGCAGCAATGGGCTGGCTTTTGCCTTTTATAAACCAGATCGAAAAAAGGGTTTTGACCTTGTCAAAACCGAAATCGATGGTGCCGTGCAGGAGTCTCTGTTCGATGACTGAAATGTTGTTTACTTCTATCAGTTCTAAATCTTCGTTCAGGCCAGTTTTTGCAAGCCCGGGGTAGTATTTGCACAAAGCGCCGATGCTATTCGGAATCTGTCTGAAGCTGTCTATTCTTCCAGATTTAGAAAAGATCGAGACCGGTATTTCCGCTTTAACAGCTATGTCTGATTCTAGTGATACGCTGTCGCCGAATTGCTTTGCCGGCTCTACCGGAGCTATTATCGCTGATTCAATATCTGTAGCGCGAAATTTAAGGGTCATTTCAGACTTGCTTTTTTCGGTTCGGATTCTGAGCAAAAAACCTTTTTTGTTAAGATCGAATGCAGATGAATCGATAAAACGAATCTCGCGTTCGGGGCTTGATTTATCTTTCTTTTTTGCTGTAAAACCATGGTCGGAAGCTACCTTTTCAACGAGTTCCCAGAACAACTCGCACCCCTTTTGGGATGAAGTAGAATTGCCGGTTTTCAGCAAAACTTTGTATTCATAAGATTCCGGCAGTTTCGGCGAGTCTGCCGACAGCGTGGTGCAGGCCAGCAAAATCAATAGAGCGGATATCAGCAGCCTTTTCATGGTTTTCTCCAGTTTCTGTAAGGATTCTTTCCCAGGTTGGAATTGCTGTAGCGATGATCGCCGGTAACCTCTATGCCAACCCAGGGCGGGAGCTCAATGGGCTGGCTTTCTGAAGAGAGCTCGATTTCTGCCGTTATCAGACCTGCGTTGTCGCCGAAAAATTCGTCGACTTCCCATGTCATTCCGGCATAATCCACTTTGTAACGTAATTTTTCTATCAATGGCTTATCGCAAAAGTCTTTCAACATTGCTTCCGCATCTGCTGCCGGAATTTCATATTCGTATTCTGTTCGCGAAGCGCCGACGGTTCGCCCTTTTACCGTTATAAAGCCTTTGTTGCCAGCAGTTCTGACGCGCACAATGCACTCGCCGGAAACAGGCAGATAACCCTGGCAATATCTGATGCCTTTTGTCTGTGTTTTCCAGTCGTTGCCTTTTGTCAGGAACTTGCGTTCGATTTCTATAGCCATGCCGGCTCCCGATAATTATGTTTCGATATATGTTAGACGATTACTTTGCCTGGCGCAACCGTCATTCCGGGCATTGCCATTTGGGCCTGCGAACCGCTTTGAACTTTGAGTTGCGGCAAATTGCTGACATGAAAAAACGGCTCATAGTTAAATGAGCCGTTGAAGGGGTTTAGAATCAGAGAGAGAGGTTGTTGCTAGAAAAAACTTGAGTGCTCAGAGGAATTCACCTGGCAGTGAAAACCTCTATTCATCTCATAGGCTTGCTCCTTGGGTTCGATAAGTTGAGTAACAATTCCAAGAGGAATCAACACTTATAATGATACGCATTTAGTGTGCCAATTTAATTGATACTAATAAAATAGCAATTAAAGCCTGCTTTAACAACAGCGAGTCTGTCTTGTCGCACGAAATATCGTATAAACTACGAAAACAAACTACTATATTTCGTGCTTACAATTGCCGTATCGATAAAACCAACTGAAACACTTGGCTTAAGCTAGTCCTCTGTCACATTTGAATTATGGGGTCGGTTTTT
>CAZMWO010000500.1:0-3045 GCA_964569565.1 uncultured bacterium
GAAACCATCGTTCTGTGCGTAGCATCATGAATCTGAAAGCGCAGCGACCTGTCGAAAATCACTGCCGTCTTATTAAGTTTATCGACAGCTTCCTGAAGTTTTTCCTGTGTTTTCTCGCGATTTTCCTTGGGCGACTCGAGCTGCCTGCTGTCCATTTCCCTTATCTTGCCAGCATCACCGCTCTTCTCGACAACGCCCTGACCTGTTTGAGTTGGATCCAGGACTGGTCTTATGTTACCGATTTCCATTTTAGCCTCCTCCTTTCATAAGCTCAATAATTCATTGAAATATTCGAACGGCCGCAATGTCTGCATAGCAAGACATTCGACCAGGTTTCCTGAGGTGAAGCCAGACACTGGCCGGACAAATGACATAAAACGGCCGCCCCGATCAATGGTCGGAAAATGCGACCGGCCGCCCGGCAATTCGCCAGACCGCTGCCCTGAAGCCAGATTGCTGAGCACAATAGATTTCTGCATTAGATTCCTCCTTGAATCTTTCCATCCATCTGCATCCTTGCAAATGTAAATCTCAGATCAAAAACACACACTTTCCCCATATCCTATTATATTTATCGACATAATTTACCTGACGATTACCGGGTTATTTTCGAAAATACCGATAAATATCAAGATTAAACGCTATTTTTAATCAATAACAACAATGTTTAGCCTATTTTCTTTAAATATCACCTCAAAAGATTCAACACCCCGGCGGCGCTGGTATTGGCCTGAGCGAGCATAGCATTGGCCGACTGGCTGACTACCTGATTACGTGTAAATTCTATCATTTCCAGAGCAATATCTGCATCTCTTATTCGCGATTCTGATGCCGAAGCGTTAACATTCATGTTACGCAGGTTTGTTATCGCATGCTCGAGCCGGTTTTGAAAAGCACCCAGTTTTGAGCGCTCGGCCGATACGAGATCGATCGCCTTGTTCAGTTTGCCAATCGCCAGCTCGGCTCCCTCTACCGTAGTCATATCGAGATTATCGACGCCTAGTGCCTTTGCTGACATTTCCGAAAACGAAACCTTCATCACTTCCATCTGATTGGCGCCAATATGATACTGGTTCTCATTCTGCTGTACATGCATGGTGAAATTGCTGTCACCAATTCCGCTTTTAGTTCCTGCGCTCATGCCGAAATAACGCAACATTGTCTCGGCAGCCGTCGCGGTCGCGTTCAATGCAGTCACAGTAACAGCCTTGATGGTTACCATGCTCGAATAGGCCGTGCCGGCAGCGACGTTGTCGCGCCCGATGCGGGTAGAGGTAAACATCATCGAACCTTCGACCTGATCGACACGAACATTAACGCCGGCATCAGCGAAATCTTTGTTTGCCTTATTCCTGAACTCTTCAAAACTGATCATGTCTGCTGCGCTGGCAACACCAGGTTCAGCCGAGATCGACTGGCAGAGTTCAATCAGAATTGAATTCTGACCGTCTCCCACTTCAAGAACGGCCACAGTACTGACTTCTATGCCAGGCTGATACTGACTGAAACCCCAGGCCATCTTTTCAGTGTCTTTTACACTTTCAACGAATCCGCTGTATGTACCATCCTGAAAACCTAGCACCGACGAAGGCCCGGCGTAAGATATCTTGATATTATTTCCAAAGGAATAAGAAACCGATACCGGTCGCTGGTAAGCCAGTCGGATTTCACCATTAAAAGCCTGCGCCGACAGTCCCGACAGCGAACCGGCTGAATTAGACTGAATCTGCACATTCAAGCTGCGGGCAATGCCTTCCAGCGTGCTGTAACCACTGTCTATCGCCAGTCCGATCAATTGCCCACCTGCTTCTACCATAAAGCTTTCGGCGGCCGAAAAATACAGTCCCTGGACAAGCCCACGGCTTCCGGCAATCTGAGCTGCCTGAGAGTCGAACTGTACATCGATGCCGCTGAGCAGGCCTGAGGCTCTATCGCAATCTATCTGGGTAACTCTCGTCTGTTTATCTTTATCTGTAAGCTGCACTTCTACCAGGTTGTCTTTGGCCGCGCGCGCTGTCGATATGCCAAGCGCAGTCATCAGGCTTTCGTCGCCCGCCAGACTCACGCAGCCCTTTTCCCCTATGTACCCTGAAGTAATCTCGAGATAGCCGCCAAGTCCTGCAATCATCGTCTGCGAAGTGACTACGACGTTCACCACCGAATTGTCGATACCCAGCCCGTCTTTTTTACTGAGCATGGCGCCCTGCAGTCGCGACGCGAATTCATCGAGACTGGTGTAAGCATCGATCACCACTTCGGCCGAGCGCGCATTGCCGTGCAAAGTTATTGTCTGTGGCTCTTCGAGCACAAAGACACCATTGGCATCGTAGAACTGCGCAATACTTTGCAGCATGGTATCGCCCTGCGCCAGCTTATTACTGTCGCGCAGAGAAAAGAGATGCGTGGTCTGCAGCTGAGCAGAACCTGCCTGCAGCAACGCCAGACTGACCTGATAATCGCCGCCTTCCGGCACATTACCGGTCACCAGGCCCTGCGCATAAGCAGAACTCGTGCTTACAGCCGCGTTCTGACTGCCATCGAGCAGCTTTTTGGTATTGAATTCGGTGTTGAAAGCAATACGGTTGATGTCATCACGCAGCTGTACGACCTCCTTTTGAATTTCAAGGCGGTCACGGCTGGTGAGCGTATCATTCGATGCCTGAATGGCAAGCTCACGCATGCGATGCAGGATACTGTGAGTCTCGTTGAGAGCACCTTCAGCTGACTGAATCATCGAGATTCCGTCCTGGGCGTTCATGGTGGCACGGGCGAGACCGCGCACCTGGCGCCGCAGTTTTTCACTTATCGTCAACCCCGCCGCGTCATCGGCGGCACGATTGATCCTCAAGCCAGAACTCAGTTTTTCAACTGATTTTTCGAGTCTGTTCGAAACTCCCAGCATCTGATGGTAAGAAGTTACCGCCGGGATATTATGATTTACTCTTAATGACATGCTGATTCCTCCTTGAATCATGCTAATTCGCGCGTCCCTGCGCGACTGGCTCACAGTTAGCCTGCGATTAAGTTGTCAGAAAACGAATCAGC
>CAZMWO010000501.1:0-3023 GCA_964569565.1 uncultured bacterium
AAAGCGCCAGACTGAGGTTGATAATTATCAAGGTCTGGCAGAACTTCAGCAGAATGAGGATAGTGGCAGGCGAGAGTGCAAATACACTGAGAGAAGCTGCCAGGGCTTTGAGCAGGACAATTCCTGTTATAGCCAGAAGCAGATTGGATAATGGGCCGGCCAGAGCTACTGACAACATGGCGCGCTTTGGTATACGAAAATTGGCGGGGTCGACGATAACCGGCTTAGCCCAACCAAAGCCTGCAAAAAACAGCAGCAGAGTGCCGAACGGTTCAAGGTGGCGCAGAGGATTGAGACTGAGGCGCCCCATTCGTCGTGGTGTCGGGTCTCCGAGAAAATCGGCCATCAGCGCGTGAGCATATTCGTGAATGGTCAGCGACACGAGAATGACAGGTATCAGAAATATGTAATAGAAAGCAGAGTCAAGCAGAGAACCGGTTGACTGCAGAGCCAGGCTGACGGCAAAAAGAAAAACGATCAGACCGCCGATTAACAGCAGCCGGTTGAAAGATTCAGGCGGCATGCCGCCCGGCGGCGTGAATTTATAGATTCTGGTGTAACTGTATGGCAAGTGCCAGCTCCTCTTCGCGTGTAAATTGCGAGCCTTTGAGTTTCAGTTCAATGATCTGAGTGAAGATATGGCGCATATGGGCGCCGGGTTGTATGCCTGCGGCAATCAGGTCTTTGCCTGATATCTCGCACCTGATGTTGCGCCAGAACATGATAAAATGCAGAATTTTCCGGGCATTGCGTTTGTCGAGAGAAAATGCCATGAGCGAAAGCATGGCTTCGAGTGAAAGTTCATGCAGCAGGTAATAAAGAGCCCTGGCATCAGTTTCTTCAACTTTTATTATTGCCGTCGGCACTGTTTTCATGGCGTTTAAAGCCTGAAGAATAAGCTTTCTGCGGCTGTGTGGTGTGCCCAACGCATCGAGTATTTTTTCGGTATTGTCATTTCTTATAACTGATAGAATGCCGGTCCAGAAGATGGCTTCACTGTCGATTTCTTCTCCGAGCGGTTTAAAACGCCTGATCAGGCTTCTGATGAGTTTGAATCTGCCGGGCAGAATATCGGCGTCGAGCATCTCGGGGCTGAGATATTTCATCAGGCCTGCCGAAAACAGATCGGCAACAATCTGTTGTGGCCTTTCCTCATTGAGACAACGGGAAATCTCTGCCCCGATGCGCTTTAAAGAAAGCTTTTCAGGCGCTTCGCGACTTATGGCGAGTTCGAAAGCTCTTTGAGTATCCTGTTCAAGTGCAAAGTTGAAGCGCCCGGCGAATCTTATGGCCCGGAAAAGTCTAGTCGGGTCTTCGAGAAAGCTGAATGAGTGCAGAATGCGTATGCGTCGGCTGATCAGGTCATTATAACCGCCGAAAAAATCCTTGAGCTCAAGAAAATGTTCGGGGTTGAGCGCAAGAGCTAGCGCATTTATGGTGAAATCGCGGCGATAAAGATCATTTGAGAGGCCACTGAACTCAATCTGCGGCAGGGCTCCCGGATCAGAATAATGTTCGATGCGGGCCGAGCTGAAATCGATCTTCAGATCTTCAAGGTAGATTCTGGCTGTGTGAAAGCGGTCATATACTTTGTAATCGCATGAGAACTCCCGGCTGAGCGCAATGGCAAAGGGCATGGCATCGCCAATCACAACGATGTCGATATCGAAGTTCTGTCGTTCAAGCAGAAGGTCGCGCACAAACCCGCCGACTGCAAAAGCATTTACGCCCTGCTGGCCGGCGAAACGGCCGATCTGCTGCAGCACATGAAAAATGCGCAGCGAGAATACAAGTTTAAGCAGTTTTTCAAGTTCGCCTGGAGTTGGCAGACTTGCCTGCTCGGCCAGTGGCAGAAAGTCGTGTGGCAGCGGCAGATAATCAGGCAGTGAACGCAGAAGCTCGTGGGTGGTAATGATGCCGACTACCTCGGTTCCGTTGAGAACAGGCAGGCGGGTAAGGTTGTAGCGAACCATGAGGTTCTTAAGAACACGCACAGGTGTTATCGGGCTGACGATGGGCACGCTGGTCGGCACATAAGGCCCTATTTCTGAATCGAGCAGGTTCATCTGCAGGGCCCGGTCGAGGTCACGGCGCGTCACAATTCCGGCAAACTCACCATTCTGCATGACGATGAGTGACATGATGTTGAACTTGAGCATGGTATCGAATGCGTCGCGAACGCTGGCATGTGAATCGATGCATTGAGGCGAAGCAGACATGATATCACCGGCTGTAAGGTCTGGTTGCAGGTTTTGCTCAAGGTTTTGCAATACCCGGCTGCGATTCTGCTCGTGCCCGGGACCGGAAAAGCTGAAATAGAACCAGTTGCGCATACGGCATGGTCTGAAGTCGGCAAAGATCTCGCGAAAGTCGATCTGTGAGATGCTGCTGCGGCACCATACTCTGGTGAAATTGCCAAAAGTGAGAACGAGCAGCAGAACTGGTGGTGAGATGTCTGACCATATTGCATCGACGACCGGTTCGATGTCCTGAACCTGATTGCCGACTTTAACTGCAACCAGGGTTACCGGCCAGTAACCAGGTTGAATGTCTTCGATGTTTTTCAGCATCTGCCGGTAAAGAGCAGTTTGCCCCTCATGCATGCCGAGAACGACTGTATTGGCAATGCGCCCGGGTTGCATCGTCTGGCGGTCAAGAAAGGCGATTGCTTTGTGATCTCCCGTCTTGACGCGGCTGGAAAGACCGGCCCAGGTTTTTTCGGTGACGGCGAGGCGAAACATTTGCAGATCTTCGCTGGAAAAATGCTGGCGTTTCTCGAGCAGGCGGTTGACCAGCCATGCGGTCAGGCTCATACTATCGCAAAGATCAGCTTCGACCTGAAAAGGCAGTGTCGCCGGCCGGTCGCTTATCACGACAATATGTGGCGAAAACTTGGCGACAGCTTCAATGAATTCCTGATTCTGTTTTAAATGCGTAATTCCAACCAGATAAACAGTCTGAAGTGAAGCAAAATCAACAAGTTCAAATTTTAAATCCATTAAGCTTTGATCTTTCTGTGATGC
>CAZMWO010000502.1:0-3018 GCA_964569565.1 uncultured bacterium
CGGCGTTATCAGTCTGATCCAGCTGCAACATATTATCGAGATCTGTGACAATCTTGATGATGCGCTCAAGCTTTTCGCCTCATGACCATTTTGCAAACCCTCTTTACCTCTGCCCGGGGCTCCCCTGCCCCGGGCCTTTTTTTGTTTCAGATAATCACAGTCTTAGACTGTTTTGATGTCAGAAATCTGCAGGTCTGAAATGTTTCCAGCTGTTGACTATTATGTTCTTATGCTTGAGATGCTGGTTCCCAGCGTAAATCAGCATTGGAGTGCCGGCACTTCTGCCGGCCATCCGGCACCAGCGTTCGAGGTTGATAAAAAAATCGTCGGCAAGCGTTTTCCCTGACTTTATCTCGATCGGGTTGAGCTTGCCACCTGCCTCAACGATAACATCGACTTCATTACCATTGCTGTCGCGCCAGAAATAAAGGCTGGCAGCTTCCCCCTGGTTCATGAAGTTTTTCATCATTTCTGCAACGACAAGGGTTTCGAAAAGGGCACCACGCAAAGGATGCGCAGCTACCTGATCTGCTTTGCGCAAACCAAGAAGCCATGCGGCCAGACCGGTGTCGTAAAAATAGAGCTTCGGTGATTTTATCAGGCGTTTTGAAAAATTGGCGTGGTGCGGACGCAGCAGAAAGACAAGATAGCTCGCCTGCATAACCGACAGCCAGGCCTTTGCCGTGTTGTGAGTAATGCCGCAATCGGTTGCCAGCGAGGAAAGGTTGAGTATCTGTCCGGTGCGTCCGGCGCAGAGTTTTACGAATCGTTGAAAGCCGTCGAGCTCATGCACTTTCAGCAACTGTCTGACGTCGCGTTCGACATAGGAAGCCACATAGGCGCCAAGCCACATCGCAGGTGAAACATTGCGGTCGTAGATTGGCGGATAAAAGCCCGTCAGGATGGTTTCATCGACAGAGGGGGGCAGTTTGCCTGCGTTTTCGAGTTCATCGATCGCGAACGGCAGCAGTTCAAGAAAGGCGGTTCGTCCGGCCAGGGTCTGAGTGACATCAGATATCAGGCCGAACTGTTGCGATCCGGTCAGAATGAACAGTCCGGTTCGGCAATCGCGGTCAACTATTGTCTGAATATATGATAAAAGCTGGGGAACCCGTTGTATTTCGTCTATGATTCCGCCGTCAGGAAATCTTTCCAGAAACGATCTTGGGTCGCTTTGTGCAAACATTCTGACATCGGGGTCTTCAAGAGAGAAATATGGTCGATCCGGCATTACTGCCCTGGCGAGAGTCGTTTTGCCAGACTGTCTCGGCCCGGTGATGGTAGCTACCGGGAACCCTTTAAGCATTTCAATTATACTTGCATAAGCTGTACGCTTGATCATAACAGTAAAATAGCAATATTTATGTAAATTGTCAAAATGATTTACAATTTACATAAACATTGCGCAGAACTCGATTCTCAGATTGATGCAGACTATGGCAACCCTTCAATTGCGCCGATGCCGAAGATTGAGAAGAAGTAATTCCCGGTGTGAAGTAAGGCATCGATCCTGCGACTTCGCCCGCCTACGCTGGCGCTTCGCGCAGGATGCCCAGTTGTTGCCCTTTTCGGTCATTCTGCGCGTAGCAAAGCGAAGTCGCAGAATCCATAATTTTAGCGGGTTCTCTGGATCCTGCGACTGCGCGCAGGATGACTAACGGTTAAATCTCTTAAAGATAATCTGCGGAATCACCCGGGCGCTTCCCCCGGGGAGCCCTTCGGGACAGGTATCACCCATCTCATGTAGGAGACTGCGGATAAGTCTTCAGCGGCCTGCTTATCTTTGATCTTTGTCGGGCTGCGGAGCCTAGTGCGCGGCTTTTGCGATCTGGCGCTGCAGCTCGGCCGGGTCTATATCATGGCCCATGCCGCCAAAAGATCCGTCTTCTTCTACTGGCCAGCAGCCTTGCGGAGAATTGACCACGTCGTAGTGCCTGCCGGTTTTCTCGAGAAAAACCAGAAAATCGCCCTCGCCGGTCAGCACTTCAAAATCGAGCACACCGGTGAATGTGCGTATTTTCAGCCGGTCACCGACGGCAACATCACCCTTGAGAACGGTGGTCACTTCGAACAGGTTGGCGACGACCTGAACTCCGGCCGCGCGTGCCGCCTCGTCGTCGTCTACGGCGAAAGCCTTGCGGTCAAGCACCCGGCCGATGACGATCAGTTCCGCTGACGAGACCAGATCGGCGGTAGAAAGAGTCTCGATCATGGCCGGGGCCGCGGTTGTCACTATTGCGAACACAACGAGCAATACCAGAGTTTTCATATCATTCTCCTTATAATTGATCAAATGCCCATACTGCCGGCAGAACCGGCGCAGATCATTTCGGCTGAGTCGAAGCGACCTTTGCCGTCAGGGTCGTCGAACCGGTTGAAGCGACCTTCATCGCCTCCGGGTAGACCTTGCCTTTGAACACGTATCGGTTGATGAACGCCCAGCGCTGCGGGTGTGTCTGCTTCATTTTCGGACAGTTCTGCCAGTAATACCTGACCGCTTCGGCAAAATCCTCGTAAGCGCTGGTGCCGCCATAAGATGAGGTCGACCCCTCATACGGCCCGGAAGGCCGGCGCATGTTCGGCCAGAATTTGTCGATGAAGGCCTTTTTGGCCGCGGCATTGGCCCGGTCGAACATCCACACGTGCGCCATTTCATGCACAATGGTTTCCTCGAACTTCACTGGCCTCACGCCATAGTCACAAATATGAACCTTCGGCACGCCGGCAAAAACATATCCCAGAACCGACTTGCGGCCCATGTAATCATGCACACGCGCGATCTGCTTCGTGGAAGAAATGAAGCTGGCGGGAAGAGTCTGCAGACATCGCTGCGTCAGGCGTAGCTGCTCGCTGTTCCATAAACCGCCCTCCCCGGCAACTCCCCCCAGAATTTCGATGCCGAATCTTTTCTTCAGGTTATTGATCTGTGCCTTGTCGGCGGCCACCGCGGCCCGCCTGAGTGCTTCGGGGTCGGGTTTCTTTGCAGGCTTGACCGATGTTGCAGGTACCCAGGTATTG
>CAZMWO010000503.1:0-3018 GCA_964569565.1 uncultured bacterium
ATGTCAGCTGGCGTGCCGGCGAAGACGGTAATCTGGTCGAATTTGAGCTGGTGACCACGCATTGCGACCAATGGTGAACAGGCAAAGATACAGGCAGGTTATGATGACGCTGGCGCGGCAGCGACTGGTGCGCCGGCGCGCTGTTACGCTGGTAGAAGTCATGATCGCACTCGGCCTGTTCGTTCTGCTTATGTTTGCTGCTTACCGGCTGTTTTTTGCCGAAGTTAAGTCTATAAAAACAGCGCTCGAGCACATAGGTGTAAACGAAAGCGCCCGCCGGCTATTTGCCCATCTCGGCAATGACATACGTAATTCGAACTGGGTCGATTATCCGTTGCAGACCAACCGCCAGACGGTTGAATCGCTCATGGCTATAAATGAAGGCAAGGTCTGCGTGCTGCGTCGCCAGGTTTTTGATTTTTCTGCCAGGCCACCCGATCCCGGCTTCATTCGCGAAGAAATCATCGAATATTACCTGAAGAAGGCCGATGACGGCACCAGCGACCTTTACCGCAGGGTTAAGACAGATCTGCAGGATGCCGCGCAAAAAGAGTATGAACGCAAGGTCTGTGATGGCGTGCGCGAAATGCTGGTTTACACCACCAACCGCAAGCCGGTTATTCTGAGCGGTGCTGCTGCGATACTGCCGGGCAAAAATCTCTATTCGTTCGAACCTTACGACCTCGATGGTACCGGGCCCTATCTGTTGCACGCCAGAGTTTCGCTGGTGCGCAAGGGCGAAGATCGCGAGAATAAAGAGTCGACGGCCTTCACTGTGCGCAGTTGTTTTAACATACGCGGCCGTCTCAATGGGGTGCATCCGTGAAAAAGCTGAATAATGTTTCCGGGCAGGCGATTCTGGCGATAGTCATGATCTGTCTAGTGCTGGGAATACTGGCCGGCGCGGTTCTTACCTTTCAACGCGGCCAGATCGCGCTGCTGTCGCGTTCTGCCCGGGACTATGTCGCCCTGAGTGTGGCTGAGGCCGGACTGCATGCGGTACTGGCTGAAATGCGCGCCGATTACCAGTTCGTGACCCATGGCAATCCTTATGTCCCGGCCGATGGCTGGCCGTCGGCCTCAGAGAACCGTTATAACCACCTCAAAAGTTTTGAACTGCTCAAACTCGATAACAACGAACGCGGCACTTACAGCGGTTCGGTCGAACTGCCGGCAATGAAAATTTCCGGCAAATTCAAGGTCAGGGTGAAGCTGATCAAATCGTTCAACAGTCCTGACAGCAAGACGGTCGATGAATCGCATCGTTACTTTCTGCTCGAAGCTGTCGGCCGGGTAGAAGACACCTGCCGCAAGATTTCGACGGTTATCGAAAAAATCGTGCCGGGCAATTTTCTTTTCTATGATGGGCAGATTCTCGATGTTGGCGGTTACGGCCCTTATCGTATAAGTCCCGGCGAAATGAAAACAGGCCGTTTATACGGCCATGAAATGCTGATTTTTTCGCAGCGTGGCACTTTCGATCGTGGTGCTGAGCTGCGTGAAATGGAAAGGATTTCGACTCCAGGCTTTATCAGGGCAGAATCATCTGTGCATGTCGATTTTTACAACGGCAAACGCGGAACTATCAAGCCTTCAAACGATTCTACCGATCCTGACAAGTTCGACACTTTCGCCGAATACAAAAACGGCAAACTGATCGATCCTTTTGTTCTCGACGGTTATCACGGTGCCCGCCCGCAGAAGCTGCCGCCGCTCAACCCCGAATATTACAAAAAGGCGCGCCGGCCGGCACCGACTATTCTCAGGGCTGGCAGCAGCTTCAAGGGTTTTTCCGAGTCGCAGTGGCGTTGTCCGGCGAACCCCTCGGAAACGGTGTATGATCTGTTTTTTGGCTGGGAATATAAGAACAACGACGACAAGGTGCTGCTCTATTCTGAGGTGCCTTTGCGCATCTGGGGCTGTCCACCCTGGAAATCTCTGACGATTTTCTGCGAAAAAGATGTTTTTATTGCCGGCGACTTCAATGCTAATCCTGACAACCCGCAGAACTATAATGCCGGCTTCAAGGATTACAGCAAAGAACCACGTAACGGCACCGACAAGAACGGCGTGGCGGTTTTGTCGATGGGGCGAATCTGGTTTGATTACTCGAATCCCATGAATTTTCTGCGAAATGAGATGCAGACTCTGATCGATTACGATCTGGCAATGGCTCTCGGCGGCGAAGATGTCAGCGTGCTTGTTCTGGGTGGTATCGTGTTTCCGCCACGTCTGAGTACAGGTGCCTACGACAAGCGTCTGCCCATGACTGCCATGAATTTTTCGGTCATCAACTCTCTGTTCTCGATGCCGAAGCAGCCGCCAGAAATAATTCCGGTGACAACGGCCGGAATCGCGCTGCACCCGGCTCTCGAAAAGCTCAGAGATTATCTGAAGCCCGGTTCTACCCCTGAAGAAAACAAAAATCGCTTTGTCATCAAAAGCGCATTGCGAAGAACCGCAGTCTACGAAGGAATCGGCGCCCGCTGCTACATGACCGGAACGCTTCTTGCCGGCGGTCGCGATAGAATAATCGATTCGATAATGGATCAGGCGGAAAAGGAAATGAAGGAAGGGGAGCCGGACCCATCGCTTGGCCCGTGGAACGTGGCTGATCGCCTGTTTCAGATGGCTCTCAAATATCCACGCACCGGCTTCCGCATGCCGGAAATGACAGTCAATGCGTTGTTGATCGACTCGGCTGAGCTGAATGCACGCTGGAGTATGGGCAACAATACCACCAAGGTTCGCAACGAACTTGGTAACGTCGCGAACCCGCATATGCGCAGTCTGCCTTTTATCGGGCGCGACAGCAGATTTTTCCTGCGTCACCACGGTTCGATGATTCACCTGCGCACCCGCCCTGTCAAAGGCTATCTCGACGGTTCTCTGCGCAACGATCAGTCGGTGGTACGTCGCAATGTTTTCGATACCTCGTTCGTACGCGGCGGCGGCGACTACCATCCGCCTTACCCAATGGCCGGCTTCACCATCATCAGCTGGAAAGACGAATCGATC
>CAZMWO010000504.1:0-2352 GCA_964569565.1 uncultured bacterium
CGCCACCTCCTGCAGCAAGTCCAGCCGGTCTGATGCGCGAAATGAGAGAGGAGGCGGCTGATTTCGCTGATGAATTCGAAAGCGGCGAAATGAAGGATGCCGCCGGGCGCCGTGCTCAGGTGCGCCAGATGTTCAGACAGGTCGATACCACCGAAGAGTGGGTAGAGAACAATTATTACCAGCTGCCCATCGAGCAGCAGCTGGCAGATCTCATAAAAATCAACGCTTTCTGGCGTGATTATGCCTGCCATCGCGGCAACGGCCCGTTCGTCTCGACCAACGTCGCTGAAGCCACCGGCAACTTTTCTGAAATGATGATGGCCCTGGCTGTCATCGATCTGCCGTTCAAGGCCGAAAAACATCAGAGCGAATTCAACGCCGGCAAAATGTCGTTAAAGGCCGGTGGCAATGTTATCGTGTTCCACGAAGAAATCAAACCCGCTACAGCGGCTGACGAAACCGCCAGCATTCTTACCGGACAGAATTTCTTCGCCTACAACGATCGCTACTACTACGAGCGCAATCAGCGCTTCGACAAGTTCGTGACCGAAGAATTCCTGGTGCGCACGGTTTATGGATGCCAGGTGGTCATAACCAATCCGACTTCATCGATCAAAAAGGTCGATGTGTTGATGCAGATTCCAAACGGCGCGGTGCCGGTGCTGCAGAGTCTCTACACCCGCAGCATTCACCTGCAGCTCGAACCCTTCTCGACCAAGACCGCCGAATATTACTTCTACTTTCCGCATGCCGGCAAATTCAAGCATTATCCGGTGCATGTCTCCGAAAACGAAAAGCTTCTGGCCTCGGCCAAACCCTTCGTTTTCAACGTGGTCAAAGAACTCACCAGTTTCGACAAAACCTCGTGGCCCTGGATTTCTCAGCACGGCAGCGAAGCTGAAGTGCTTGACTTTCTGGCTCGTGACAACGTCGAAAGGCACGATCTCGAAAAAATCGCATTCAGAATGAAGAATGCCGATTTTTTCAAAAAGACTGTCGAACTCTTACGCACCCGCCATGCTTACAATAACACTCTCTGGTCTTACGCAATAATGCATCGTGACGTACCTTCGATTCGCGAATTTCTGGCCAATTCATCTATGGCCAGTCAGGTTGGCAGCAGCTTCGCCTGTGACCTTCTGGTTGTGAATCCGATCGATCGCCAGACTTATCAGCACAAGGAATACTGGCCGCTGGTCAATGCCCGTGTCTATCAGCTTGGCAAGAAACGCGAGATTCTCAATGCGCAGTTTGCCGCCCAGTATCAGGCGTTGCTCTATGACCTGCGTTACCGCAAGGAACTCAGCGATTACGACAGACTCGCTATCGTCTACTATCTGCTGCTGCAGGATCGCCTCGAAGATGCCGGTCGGCACTTTGCGAAGATCACCGACAAGGCTCTCAGCGAAACGATTCAGTATCAGTATATTGAAGCTTATCTGGCCTTCTCGAACAGCGACCCGGCAAAAGCGGTCAAGATCGCCGAACAGTATAAGGATTACCCGGTTGTGCGCTGGCGCAACTTCTTTGCCGACATTCTCGCCCAGGCTGCCGAAATATCAGGATCCGGCCCGAAGCTTACCGACGAAGAAGATCGCGAACAGAAACAGCGTATGCTGGCGGCCAGTCAACCGTCCATCGAGCTGGCCGTAGATAACCGCAAGGTAACTCTGCGCCACCGCAACCTGAAAAAGGTAACGGTCAATTATTATCTGATGGATATCGAGCTGCTCTTCTCACGCAAGCCGTTCGTTCAGGAAGTCAGCGGCCAGTTCTCGATCATCAGGCCGAACCACTCGCTCGAACTCGTTCTCGATGAAAAGGCAGCCCAGTCACCGATAGAAGTCCCCGAGCAGTATAAAGACCGCAATATGCTGATAGAAGTTACCGGCGGCGGACTGAGCCGGTCAGCGGCTTATTACCCGCATTCTCTGGCGATCAGCATGATCGAGGCTTACGGACAGCTGCAGATTGCCGGCCTGCATGATGGCCGCCCGGTTTCGAGCGCCTATATCAAGGTCTATGCCCGCCACAAAGACGGTCAGATTCACTTCTACAAAGATGGCTACACTGACCTGCGCGGAAAATTCGATTACGCCTCGATCAGTACCAGTCAGCTCGACAACGTCGATAAGTTCTCGATTCTGATCATGACCGACAACAGCGGCGCAGTTATTCGTGAAGCCGCGCCGCCGCCGCGCTGACGCAGAAACTGCCGGGGCAGATATGCCCCGGCGGTACAGCTCAGGGGTAAGACATGAGTAGCTCAGAATGGCCTGTATGTGGGTCTTTCTGGGCTATCATCATTTTAAAGCCGTGGTGGTTGTAAAAATCAATGGCCTTAGTATTGGC
>CAZMWO010000504.1:2362-3016 GCA_964569565.1 uncultured bacterium
AAACTGTCAGCGACAGCGTCTGACGTTGCAGCTTGGCGTGATTCAGCAGCTGTCGGCCGATACCGCGCCTCTGATGGCCCGGCGTTACAAAAAGTGCCGCCAGAGTGTTCTGCTGTAAAGCGATAAAACCCAGTATGCGCTCATTTTCGCAGTATACCCAGTTTTCGCTGGCCGGTAGATACCTGTCGCGCATTTCAATGGCGTTTTTGTGCCAGAAATCGCTGCTGATAAAATTGTGGGCCCTGATCGAGGCGCTCAGCCATATTTCGACCATCGCAGGAATGTCTTTTTTATCTGCTTTGCGAATCTGCCCGCCACCGGCAAAAACATCGGTGCTCTTGTCGAAACTCTTTCTAAAGCTAGATTGCAGCTGCATAATGTTATTGATGTGCTCTTTGCCGGCCTGGTCAAGCCATGAGATGGCGTCGTCGGTCGGCTGGCCGAAACGGCAGCGGTAATAACGGTAATAGTGAGGGTTAACCGACAGCAGTGCCCGCGCCAGTTCTTCGTTGTCGAAAACGCCAACTACGCGCCCATCGCCGATTGCATCCCAGACGACAAAGACAGTCTGCCCCGGTTCTGACTTCGCAGAGGTTTCTTCGGGCATGGCGACTGGTGCCGGTGGAATTTCGTCTGTCTTCTCATTGTGTTTTT
>CAZMWO010000505.1:0-3009 GCA_964569565.1 uncultured bacterium
GGCTGTTGTATACATTTCTCAGGTCAACCATTTTGGTTGTTTCATAGAGCAGAGTTCTGGCGGCAATAATCTCCATTTTCATGCTCGCCAGCATTGAAAATACTGGAGGGAATTCCTCGATAGCAGTTTTGAATTGTTTTCTTTCTGCCGCGTATTTTCTTGCTTCTCTGTAGGCTGCTTCGGCTATACCCAAGGCTTGCGCGCTGATTCCGACGCGGGCGCCATTCATGAGGCTCATTACATATTTTATCAAACCGCGTTTTCTTTGTCCGCAGGGTTCGGCAGGTACATGATTATACTGCAATTCTGCAGTCGCCACACCATGTATGCCCAGTTTATGCTCTATTCTTCTGACAACAAGCTGAGGACAGGCTTCGCAGATAAACATTGAAAGCCCGCGTCCGTCAGAGGTGCCTTCTTCAGATCTGGCAAGAACGAGGTGGACTTTTGCGCATCCGTTGGTGATGAAGCGTTTCATCCCGTCGAGATACCACTTATTTGTTTTTGGATCGAAAGTGGCTTTAAGCCTTACTGACTGAAGGTCTGAACCTGAGTCTGGCTCTGTAAGATCCATTGAACCATCAGCTTCGCCACTTGCGAATCTTGGCAGATATCTCTGCTTTTGTTCTTCTGAACCGAATTCGCTGATAGTTTCAGCTATATCCTGGAGGCCGAAGAGGTTTTGCAGGCTGGCATCAGCTCTGGAAACCATTTCCGTCATCATTGTATAGATCGTTACAGGGAAATTCAGCCCACCGTATCTTCTTGGGAGCATAACGCCGAAAACTTCGGCCTGGCTGAGTTCTTCCAGATTTTTAACAGTAAGCGGATGGTAGGTAACCTTATTATTTTCGAAATGAGGACCTTCTTCATCCACAACTCTTGCCCTTGGGGCAATTCTTTCGCCTGAGATTTCGCCGACCAGTTCGAGAACTCTCTTGTAGTTGTCTTTGGCATCGGCGTAATTTTCAGGAGCGTAATCGAAATCTTCAGCCTGTTTATAATTATTCTCGCGAAGACCGACTACTTCTTCGAGTTCGATATTAGCCAGGGTAAACTGGAGATCCTTATTATCAGTAAAATAGTTAGACATTTTAAATCTCCTTAGACTTTAGCCTTGAAGGCTTTGATCAGTTTTGGAACGACATCATTCAGTTCACCGACGATTCCGTAATGTGCTACAGAGAATATTGGAGCACCAGGATCATTGTTAATAGCAATAATCTTCGCGCTCTCGTTCATTCCTGCGACGTGCTGAACTGAACCGCTTATTCCACATGCGATGTAGAGTTTCGGCCTGACTGTAACGCCTGTCTGACCTACCTGATAATCATGGTTAATCCATCCTGCATCAACTGCCGCGCGGGATGCCGCGACTTGTCCGCCGAGAGCTTCAGCGAGCTGTTCAATCAGTTTGAAGTTTTCTTTTGTGCCGACTCCGTATCCGCCGGCAACGATTATTGAGGCTTTTTTGAGGTCAACAGTTTTCGGCTTTCTTACTCTTTCGATTACCTTCATTACTTTTGCTTCAGCTGAAAGTTCGGGAGTAACTTTTACAACTTTGCCTTTTTTCGAAGTGTCAGGAGCCGTAAGTTTCATTACGCCCTCTCTGACTGTAACCATTTGCGGGTCTTCCCAGGTATTAACGATGGTGGCTATGATGTTGCCGCCGAAAGCAGGTCTTATCTGCATGAGTTTGTCTTTGTAGCTGACCTTGTTGACCTTGTCTTCGAAGTCATCGATTTGCAGATCCGTGCAGTCAGCAGTGAGACCGCACATCATTTCTGAGGCCACTCTTGGTGCAAGTTCTCTGCCCTTCAGCGTGGCACCGAACAGTAAAATGTTGGGCTTGTGCTTTTTTAAGAGTTTTACAAGAGCCTGAGCATACGGAAGAACGGTAAAAGGTTCGAGAGCCTTGTCCTCTACCTGATAGACGGTTGCGCATCCGTAATGGAAGAGCGAATCAAATTTTCCGTCAAGTTTGTCGCCGAGTATTACTGCTTCGCTTGCTACTCCAAGTTTCTGTGCAAGCTCAGTTCCCTTGCATACGAGTTCAAGGCTGACATCGGCAATCTTGCCGCCTTCCTGTTCGATAAAAATCCAGACATTTCCCTTAGTTTTCATATTTATCACCCTAAAGTATGATCTTCAATAAGTTCGCGGATCAGCCCATTTATGCCTGCTTCAGTAGGCTCAATCGAAACGACTTTGCCGGCCTTGAGAACGACACTTTCAATTTTCTTGACTTTGGTCGGTGAACCTTTTAATCCGATTCTGTTTACATCGGCCTGGATTTTTGCGGCATCCCACTCGTGAATCCAGAGGTTCTTGGCCTTCATTTCGTTTTCCTTGTCAGCTAGAGCCTGAGCATCTGTATAATCCGCATCTCGCATGAGTTTGTGTATTTCGGAACGGGTTTTTGCTTTTTTGAACTTCATGATGCCTTTTGCTGAGGCTGATCTTGGCTCGTTCGCGTCAATGACCGTAAGGAGAACGGGAAGAGGGGATTCTATAATCTCGTAACCGCCTTCAATGGCGCGTTTTGCCTTGATTGCTTTAGCGGACAGACTCATCACTTCTTCAACGTAAGCGATTTGCGGTATGTTGAGTTTTTCTGCGATCTGCGGTCCTACCTGAGCGGTATCGCCGTCAATAGCCTGCCTGCCGCAGAGAATGAGATCGACATTTCCAACCGTTTTTGCGCAACAGCTCAGCGCATAGCTGGTAGCGAGCGTATCTGCTCCGGCAAATGCTCTGTCCGTAATGAGGATTGCTTCATCAGCGCCTCTACAAAGGCATTCTCTAAGGACTTCCGCTGCATTCGGAGGGCCCATCGTAGCAACTGTGACTCTGAAGTTATATCTTTCCTTTAACTGCAGGCCCAGCTCCAGGGCATTCAGGTCTTCCGGGTTGAATATTGCCGGCAGAGCAGATCTGTTTACTGTTCCCTCCGGTGTCATAGCCTCGCCTGAAATATTCAACCCGGAAGACCTGAATGCCCTGGAGCTG
>CAZMWO010000506.1:0-3007 GCA_964569565.1 uncultured bacterium
AGTCGTGGCTGAAAAACACCCTTTTCGACTGTTATCAGGCAGGGATAGCCAATGCGCACCACTTCGATGGTGTCGGGCATATCCATTTCGACAGTAATGCCGCTTTCGTCAGAATCAACTATGCGGCGCACCCAGGCGACATGCGGAATATCAAGAAACTCGGCAATTTCCGGGCCAACCTGGGCAGTATCACCATCTGTCGTCTGCTGACCGCAGATAATCACATCTGGCATGCCGAGCGAGAGAATTCCCTGCGAAAGGGCGTAAGCGGTCGCCAGCACATCAGCACCGGCGAAATTACGGTCACTCAGCAGCACCCCTTCGTCAACGCCGAGCATGTAACTCTCGCGAATGGCGGCCTCGGTCTGCTGCGGGCCCATGCTTATCGCGCAGATATTCGCCTGGTGTTTTTCCTTGAGCTTCACAGCAGTCTCGATGGCGTAGAGATCGAACGGATTGATTTTGCTGTCAACACCGCCACGCTTGAGCGTCATAGTTTCGGGATCGATATCGACCCTGGTAGTATCAGGAACCTGTTTTATACAGACATATATTTTCATGAAAGCATTTTACAACAGACTCTGCACAAAAAACCACAGAGTATAAGCAAAATGCAGGGGAAACGCACAAAAACTTCAAAAGTGAATGATTTTAATACATAGAACACCTGAATTTCATTCTCTAACCCGGGCTCTCGGCGGGATTAGGCAGCTCTTACGGCTTTAGCCGTTAGAGATGCGTATGCAAGGCCTCAACGCTCCAGCGATTCGCCTCATCAACTTCTCGATTGCTGGAGCCTTTGAGTCAAAATGTGCTCGGCTCACAAGCTTACGCTTATGAGATACCCGCCTGCGCCCTTTGTTGATCTTTGCTCACATTTAATGCGTTTTCCTGTAAGAAAAGGCAGGGGGTGTTAAAAATTTTGCAGGGGCTTGATAAAAATTCATCGGTTTTTTGCAAATGCACAAAATTTAAGGGTAAAAAACTAGATGGGGCACCTGACAACAAGCCTGGACAGTGCGTCTCCTGCCGAACGCGCCCGCATGGCACGGTTTTTGCGTATATGCTGGCGCTGTTGGCTGACACGAAGTATGAGGAACAGAGTATGACGAGGTATCACAACAGCCAGGCGGGTCGGCAACCCCGCTCAGAAGATGCCAATATCAATTTTAAGGGAGTTTGAGGCAACTATGAAACGCAAATACTCAAAAGTTCTTTCAATGATTCTTCTCTGTTCCTTCGTTTTTTCCTGTTTTACCCAGGTTTACGCCGGTGAAGGCAGCTGCGGAGCTATCAATCGCGCTTATACCGATCTCAATACCGCTTATAACATAGTTAACAGCGGCAGCTTTTATACCGAAATGCAGAATGCCCGCCCGTTCCTCAGCCATGCTGAGAAACTGCTGAAAAGAAACGCATGTTCCAGATTCAATGTTCGCAAGATCACCCGTGTTATCGACAAAGCCAAGAGCGAAATCCTCTGGAACAACAGAAATGAAGCCCTGGGCCACATCGGCTGCGCCATGCGCATGGTCGAAGGCATGGGCAACTCAAACAATCAGGGCACTCAGAGCTACAGCAACGGTCATCGCACCGGTTCTGCCGTCGGCGCTATCATTGCGGCTCCTGTAGCCATCGGCCTCGGCGCTCTGCTGGCCGGGTTCTTCAGTGGAAACTGGGGTTATATCCGCACCCGGGTTTCACCACCACGTCTTCCTACTTCTGTGGTTCCGGTAAGATAAAAGATGATATACTCAAACAGCGCCATGACAACTAATCATGGCGCTGTTTTTCTTTAGGTGAAACTTCTGTTACTATTTCTTTCAGGCTCACGTAAGTACACCATCAGGAGGAAACAGATGAAACGCATAAATACAATAAGATCGCTGGCCATTGCGGTTCTGGTCTTCTGCCTGTTCGCCTGCCATCCTGCTGTTGCACAGGTCAACTACACCCTCGAGGGCGTAATTTCGCTCTGGGAAAACCAGGGGAAACTGACTACCGTCGATGGCAGAGTTTTCCGGCTTACCGGCATTTCCAGCAGGGATCTGGCAAAATTCGAGAATCAAAATGTTGTTATTGAAGGCTCGATAAGACAGGCAGACATACTGAGCACACTTAAAGTAAAAAAGATACAGAAGAAGCCGATAGATGCGACACAGGTGGTGCTGCCACCATTGAAACAGAGACAGCGCCCGGCTAAGATGGTCGCATATTCGAACGGTGTAATGACAATAGACAACGTTCGCTGGGGCCAGAAGCAAGGGCAAAACAACCTGGCCGACCCCGGTCTGGCAGAACATCTCTTTAGAACAATCCGGCTCAAACCTGAACTTGTCGATAACGTCTATTTTTGCCTTAAGCCCTTCAAACCCAAATTTATTGCCGCACATGCGCTTATGATCTTCACTTTCAAACCAGGCGCTATTATAACAACAAAGAACGAGCAGACGCAGGGCATGATACTGACAATCGAAGCCTGGCAAAGGGTAAACCAGAAGTTTTCGCTTACCGATGGACTCAAAAACATGTTTGGATCTTCATGGATACTAACTTCATACGAAGATTACATGGAAGAAATCAAGGTGCGCAAAGAAGAAATCATTCTCTATCCTGCTATTCTTACTCACGACCAGAAGAAAAAGCTGGTCGAAGAATGCGTAAAATATGCGTCAGTCAATCGCGAAGGCGAGTATTACAACACGGTAACCAACAACTGCACCAACAATCTGGTGGTAATGCTCAACCGGGTGCTGGAAGCCAATCGCAAAGTAAACCTGTGGTGGTTGCCAAATATGATATACAACCTCAGAGCAACGGTTCCGGTAGCTGTCCCGAAGTTCCTCATAAAAAAAGGCATACTTAAGAACGAGATGAAGAAATTCGACTACAGAACCTCGCAGCTCTCGATTGAGGAACAGGGCCTCTAAGTTTTCAAATCAGTCTCTCTTGTTATACAAAAGCGCGTTGATTTTTGTTAAACCAGAAGCTTCGGCCATCAGACGGG
>CAZMWO010000507.1:0-3003 GCA_964569565.1 uncultured bacterium
GATTAAAGAGCCGGCCACAGCTGACATTTGCTGTGGCCGGTTTTTATTTCAGCTGAAGCCAGTCAGGCAAGCGGCAGATTTGTCTCACTGCGGCAGACTTTATCATGAAATTCCACGATCGGGTTGTCGTTGAAGCTGTTACCAAAAACACCTACCAGTCGGCATACGGCATAGTTTTTTGACTGTTGCTGATATTCTTCCAGCCATTGCGCGTATCTGCCCTCTATGTCTTCGGGAAGCGGACAGACGAACTTGAGTCGCTCGATATGCAGCCGATGTGGCTTTGGCGTCAGACGGGCTCGATAACAGTTCTGCTTTGAGCACAAAAGCGTATAAAGGGCATCGGCATTGATTTCGCGGCTGAACTGCTCAAACAATGAAGATCTTGGGTCAAGATATTGCCCGACCACGATCAGCCTGATGCCTTTGCAGGTCTCGTAAACACGCCAGGTGGAATTGTTCTGACCGCGAGTTTCAAACAACTTACGCAATTGCTCGACAATAGCAGCTTTCTTGTCTTTTTTGCCGCCAAAGCCGATGGCTTCCCAGAACGAACGCTTGTAATCATCGATATCGAATATATTCAGAGAGCAGCTGTTGAGAACCAGCGCACCGTAACGGTTTCGCGTCACTATATTGCAGTCGTCGATTTCGTGAGTAATCTCTTCTCTTACCGGCTTTTCGTATGAATTTTCGCGCTCGACAACTCCGTCGATCAGCCCCTGCACATGCTCTGCTTTTGCCGAACAGAGAGCCTCGGCATCTTCCTGCGAGAGGTTTGAACCGGCAGAGCAGATTATGGCAACCGGTCGTCCATCGATGATTACTTCAAATTCCCCTGAGTGCCAGAATCTGAAAAGATGCATGCTGGCCAGAGATTCAGGACTTGCGACATGTTTATCCATAATTAGTCACCTTAGCGAGAAATCTGTTTTACGCCGTTCAGGAAGATTCAGCATAAGCGGCCAGAGTGGCCTCACCGGCAGCCAGATGATAGAACCAGATCGCCACGGCAATGACGCCGACAGACTGCACCAGACAGAGCCGGTCTGGGGTCATGAGATCGCCAAGATAGCCGAACACCAGATAGGCAACCGGAAATGAAAAGCCGATAATTGCCTGCATGGCTGCGAAAAAGCGGCCCTTAACCTGTTCTGGAACCACCTTCTGAAACAGAGTCACGAACTTTACGTTGGTGATGCCGAGTGAAGCACCGGCCAGAATCAGAGCCAGTGCGAATCCCCACTGGTTGATCAGCAGGCCCGGCAGAATCATGCTGCCGCCATAGACAAGCATACTGAAAGCGCCCAGACGAATAGTACGGCCATGGCTTCTGATAAGCGCCGCCGAAAAGGTTCCGAGCAGAATGCCAACCCACAGAGCGGCTTCCAGCATGCCCATCAATGAAGCGCTGCCCTGCAGGCTTTTCTGCACATAAAGTGGAACTATCACCAGAGTCGGCGTGGCAAAAAAGTTTACCAGACCAAAACCGGCAAGCAACTGCTTCAACAGAGGGAACTTCTGCCACACAGCCTTGTCATCAGCCACCGGTGTGGCATCTGGTGAAGGCTGAGCATTGTCTACGGCGGTTTCGGCAGCCTCAGAAGATTCGGGAAACACCAGAGTCGTTTCAATAAGCGCCGAAAAGACATAAGTGATCGCATTGAGCATCACCAGCAGAGGAATACCGAGCCAGGCGATGAGCATGGCGCCGAGAACCGATCCGCCAAAACTGGCGAGATACTGGCTGGAAGCCTGATATGCTACTGCCTGTTCGAGATCTTCCGCCGAAACAAGGCTGGGCAGACATTTGGTTATGGCCGGGTTGAAAAAGCCCTCGGCGACAGCAATTAGAAAGCCGAACAGGTAAGCTGTGCCAAGCGTCAGCGTTTCGTTGCTCAGACACCATGCCACATAACCCATCAGTGCTGCCGATGTCAGATCGCAGGTTACCAGCATGAACTTAGCCGGCATGCGATCGACGACCCTGCCGATGAGTCTGAAAAAGAGAAGCGATGGCAAAGCTCCGGCAACCATGAATGTGCCCAGCGCAAAGCCGCTATGCTCGACGCTTACCGACATAATCCACCAGACGATAGCTATCTGGTAAATTCTGGTGCCGGCCTGACTGGTTACCTGACCGAGCCAGAGCCTGAAAAACTGCCGGTGTGCGAACAAAAAGGGTCTTTTATGCATTAACTGGTCCGCCAATTCGTAAGCTCAAAAAACACGTCATTTCAAGCCTGTTTCATCATAGTGAAAATGTCCGTCAATTGCAACCATCATATTCTTCAGCGACCTTTTTCGAGAACTTTGCGCATGATCAGCCAGGTCACCGGCAGAATAATCAGAACCGGCGAGAAAATCAACAGCTCGACCAGATCGAACGCGGTAATAAATGGCTTTTCCCGGTTAAAACGATTTGCGTATTTACGGTAAATCGCTGAATCGTGAACCGGTCCATGATAAACACAATAGATCATACCATCGCCGCCCAGATCGCCGGCAGATTTATAACTGCAGAGCGAGGTTGGTGGCACCGGCATCGGCCTGAGATAAGACTCGAGCGGGGAATCAGGGCGGAACAGAAGATCGTCGTCACAACTGCGCAGAACCGGATTTATGCCGGCAGCTTTGTAGCGCTCCAGCGCCCGTTCGATTCGTTTCTGCATCTTGAAACAGCTCATGTAACGCGGTTCAGGCCGTACACCAGCGAAAAACTCAAGACGGAACCTTATTTCATGCCTGATGTTACGCAGACTCAGGCTGTCAGTCTCGCGAAAATAGGGCGAATAAAAAAAGTCGTCAGGCATCGATGCAAGCGGAGTTCCGGCCACTTCGTAAGAAGTCGTGTTAAACCCGGCAAAGCTGGTTAAACACAGGCTTAGCATCATAAGCAGAAGGTAGTACAGTTTCATGATCATCGCTCCGCAATGCTGACGGAAGTCATGCCAACAATGTATCAGATTCGCGGCAGGCGTGCAGTTTTTTTCTGGCCGGGCA
>CAZMWO010000508.1:0-2996 GCA_964569565.1 uncultured bacterium
CTGCACGGCAAAGCGAGGAGACGCTTCCGCCGTTCTTTATGCCCGATGCTTGAGAGTTTGCGTGAAGGGACGCTGAACAGTTTTTCTGCAAATGCCTTCGGCAGACCGAATTCGCCGGCGAGATAATTCGCGATACCTTTGCTGTTGGCCGGCTGAATCCAGTCGATCTGCTGGCTGTTGAGCGCAACTGAATGCCGGAAGTTCGGATATTTTTTGCGCAGGGCGATGAGGCCGCTGTAGAGGTCGAAGATATCACGATTCGCGCCTTTAACAGTCCAGTCGATGTAGTTGATGTCGTTATCCTGATCGTAGGAATTGTGATTGCCCTTCTTGCTGCGATTGAATTCCTGCCCGGCATGAATCATCGGAACGCCCTGCGCAGTCAGCAAAACGATTGCTGCCAGCCGGGTTTTCTTTTTGTCGCCATGATAAAGGTCATTGAGCGTATAGCCATCATGAGCTTCAAGATAGTTGAGGCTTTCGGCGGGTTTGGCAGTCCACCAGAAGCAGCTGCCAGCCATGACCGTCATCACATCGTTGCGATTGCCGTTTCCATCAATGAAAGCACGCATTTTTTCGCGGTAGTCATCGTTCCATTTAGCCAGTCGGGTGTTGCGGAAATCGCTTTTGCCCCACTGATTACGCTGCCAGTCGGCGGCCCAGGGTTCGGCGGTGAGAATAGTCGTTTCGGGCAGTTCGTCGATGACGCGCTGCATGGTCTTTTTATCGATGATGGTGCCGAGATCGAACCTGAAACCATCGACATGGTATTCTTTCATCCAGTATTTAAGGCTGTCGAGAATCATCTTGCCGGTCATCGGGTTTTCGGTGCGCATTTCATTGCCGCAGCCGGTGCCATTCCAGTAGAATTTGCGGTCATCCATCAGGCGATAATAGCCGGGGTTGTCGAAACCTTTGAAGTTAAGGGCGGCGCCGCGATGATCGCCTTCGGCGGTATGGTTGAAAACCACATCGAGAATAACGGCAAAGCCTTCGTTGTGCAGGCCATTTATCAATGTTTTCAGTTCCTTGACCGCCTGGCCTGCCTTACCGGTGGCAAACGAACATTCTGGTGCGAAGAAATGGCTGGTCATGTAACCCCAATGATTAGTGACTCCGGCAAAGTTGTTGTCGAACTCGTGAATCGGCATCAGTTCGATAACGTTTACACCCAGCTGTTTGAGATGGCCGAGCACGATATTGGTATCTTTGCCGTGCAGCATACCGAGATAGCCGCCTTTATGCGGGCCGGTTACATTTGAGCTCTTGTGGGCGGTAAAATCTTTGATATGCATTTCATAAATGATTGCATCTTTGCCTGCGGGTGGTTTGAAGCCCTGATCGGTCCATTTGAAGGAGCGGTCGACGACAATGCTTTTGCCGTCATGATCGACATTGGCAAATGCGTATGGATCTGAGAGAAAACGTTCGGGGTCGAAGAGAAAGCCGGGCGTTTTCGGGCCATCGGCGGTATAGGCGTAGTATGTTCCGTAGAGTGACCCGGGCAGGGCGACGCTCCAGATTCCATTATCAGCCTTTTTCATTGCATGTGCGACACCCTGTTTGGCAGTGGCAGTTTTAAAAATATGCAGTTTTACATCGGTTGCATCAGGGGAATAAACCGAGAATATGGTCTTGCCGTTCGCGACATGCGCTCCCAGCATGCTGACGGCGTTATTGCGCGTCGTGCGGGGAGCAGAAGTTGCACTTGATCTGGCAAGAAGCTGCACTCGATCGCTGACATTGCTGTCGATGCGCGGCTGGCTGCCGGCAAATTCCTTGCGCATTGCCTGCATTGACTTGAGATTGCCAAGCAGTTTGGGATTTTCGGTCTGGGCGAGGTATTTTACCCGCGCTTCGAGAAGGTTGAGGCTCTCTTCAAAAGCACGTTTCTCGGCATTGCTGCTCACACGGTAGCCATACAGCCTGATCTGCTGGGCGGCGGCTTCGGCCTGCTGCGGAGTTTCTATCGCAGCCATAAGGCGCTTCAGGTTATCGACGCTGACCGATTCTCGCGAAAGAGCGGCCACGGCACCGTTATTACCAGATTCGCTGATAGCACGGCTGGTGAGATGAATGTCCCGGGCCATGCGGTTGATATTCTCAACCAGCTGCTTCTCAAAATCGGCCGCGAAAAGCGTAACCGACACCAGCAAAGCCAGAGCCAGGCATAAATAACCTCTTACCGAAGTTTTGTACATCTGTTGCCTCCAGAGTCAGGTTGTCAATGTATTTATAGATTATACCTGTTTTATCCTGAAACGTCAGCGTCTGTACAAGAAATATTTGCATAAAAAAACTCCCGCCATGGCGGCGGGAGCTCTTAAATGCCTTCGCGGCTATTCTACGCTCAGATGAATGATGGTATCGCCGTCGTCGCCACCCTCAACGCGAAGAACTTTGAGAATGCCCTGGCGGGCTTTCTTGAAGCGCTCCTGCAGCATGAGAAGATCTTTATCAGTTTTGGTCACGTTGGTGCCGAACATGATCAGATCTTTATCGAAGCGTTTGATCATTCGGCGCAGATCTTCGATGTCTGAAACGGTAAGGTTACAGGTCTTGATTACCTGCCCGAAATTCGGTGCCAAGCCGATTTCTACGACATTTTCGATGACATGCTGCAGCAATCTTATGCCATAATACCTGTCCATCGGCCGCACACGCGCAAGTGTCCGGGAAGAATGATTCTTCATCCAGCCTTTGCGCAGGAAATTGTTAAAAACGGCATGCAGCTCATCGTTATTGGGAATTTTGGGTGAGGGGTTGCTGTTCCAGATTATCAAACTGCGTTTAGAGGAAAGTGCAGGCTTTGACTGGTCGCGCTTGAGCGGTTCAGTATTGGGCGGAATCCGCAGCGAAAGGGTAACCTGCTTATCCTTGATATCTTCGGGAACGGGGATGGTGATGGTCGAGTCAGCGCTGACCGAAAAAGTGAAAACTCCGGCCAGAACAGCCATTATTCCAAGCGGAACAAGGGCCCTCAGACCCGGTATCGT
>CAZMWO010000509.1:0-2964 GCA_964569565.1 uncultured bacterium
ACCAGCTCGATAGCGGTCAGGCGTAAAGTCGTGGCAGCGCTGATCTACCCGGCAATACTGCTGGCGGTTTCGAGCCTGGCGGTTACCTATATGATCGTGGCGGTGGTTCCTGAATTTGCCGGCCTGTTCAAAAGTCTTGGGGCGCCGCTGCCGATGGTCACCTCGTTGCTGCTTTCGGCCTCTGAATGGCTCAGCGAGTGGTTCTGGCTGCTTATTTTCGGGCTTATGCTGGCTTTTGCCGGCCTTGTCAGTTTTTCACGGTCGCCTGACGGTCGTCAGAAAATCGATGCTTTTAAACTCAAACTGCCGCTGGTGCGTGATCTTGAGATGAACTTCGCTTACAGTCAGTTTGCCCGCACCATGGCGACAATGGTCGAAGGAGGCATTCCTATTCTCGACAGTCTGGCAGTAGTTATCGACAGCATGGAAAACCGTGTCATTGCCATGCGCTATTCTGTTCTTCCGGATCTTCTCGAAAAAGGCATGGGTTTTGGCAAAGCGCTGAAGAGTATTCCGGAAACGCCAAAAATGATGGTCAGGGTAATTCAGGTCGGCGAAGAATCGGGTAATCTTGGTGAAATGCTCGAGAATATGGCTGACCACTATGATGAAGAGATAAGCGAGCTGACCGATATGATAACATCGCTGATCGAACCGATACTCTTTCTGGTAATGGCTGTGGTAGTCGGCACTCTCGTAGTTGCTCTGCTTTACCCGGTTCTCACAGCAGCCTCGCAAATCAACTAGGACGGGACTCAGAAATGGAAAGTTTCAAGGAATTTTTGATCAAGAAAAGAATCGTTGACAGCAGCAAGGCTGAAAAGCTGGTCAAAGAGTCTGGTGGACTGGTCGATAACGTTCTGCAAAGGCTGGCCGGTGACAGCGAAGTTTCTGATTCAAATCTGGTCAAGGCTTTTGCGGCGACATTCCGCAAGAAGACGCTCTGCGAAATCCTTGTAGAAGAAGGGTTTATTACACTTGAGTTCATTCAGCATCGAGCGCAAGGTTATCGGCGAAGAAGAATTTGCCCGCGCCGTTGCCATGGAACTCGGTATCGAATATGTTGATCTGTCGCATTACGAGGTCGACGATGAGCTTTTTAACAGCATAGACGTTGCGTTGATGCGCCGTTATTGTTTTGTTCCGCATCAGCGCAGCACCCGTGACATATATCTGATCATGCACGATCCCGGCAATGTCGATGCCATTGAAGAGCTCGAGGTGCAGCTTGGTCTGCCGATAATGCCGATGGTTGCTTCAAAAATGGCGATTCAGAAACTGCTCAGCCTGATGATAGAGACCAGCCTTGATTCAAAAGTCGTGTTTGGCGATCTCGAAAACTTTCCGCCGCTTGAAGTGGTAATCGAAGAAGAAGAGGAAGCGCCGGCCGCCGGTGTTGCCAAAACCGCCGGATTTGCCAGCGAAACGCCGGTAATCAGAATGGTTGACGCCATAATCCTCAAAGGCGTGCGCAAGCGCTCGAGCGACATTCACTTCGAAGTCTACGAGTCGCAGCTCAAGGTAAAATACCGCATCGATGGCGTTCTGTTCGAGGTGTTGTCGGATGTCGAGCCAAGATTGCGCGGACCGATCATTTCGCGTCTCAAGGTCATGGCGCAGCTCGATATCGCCGAGAAGCGCGTTCCTCAGGATGGCCGCTTCAAGTTGCGAATTGACGATCGCTTTGTCGATTTTCGCGTATCGGTGCTGCCCTCTATCTATGGTGAAACAGTAGTTTTGCGTATTCTTGACAAGTCGGCGCTCGGCCTCGACCTGCAGCGCATAGGGCTCGATGGCGAAGATCTGCTGCAGTTCAAACGCAACGTTAAAAAGCCGTACGGAATGGTTCTGGTAGCCGGTCCTACCGGGTCAGGCAAGACCACCACACTTTATTCGGCGATCAAGTTCGTTCACACCGCCAAAGATAAATTCATAACCATAGAGGACCCGGTTGAATACCAGCTGCCTGATATAGTACAGATCGCGGTTAACGAGAAAAAGGGGCTGACTTTCAGTTCGGGTTTGCGTTCGATCGTGCGTCAGGATCCCGATAAGATAATGGTCGGCGAAATCCGTGACCCCGAGACCGCTAAAATAGCGATCAATGCAGCTCTCACCGGACACCTCGTTTTCAGCTCGATACATGCAAATAACGTTATTGACGCGATTTCGCGACTCGAGAACATGGAAATCGACCCATACGAGTTCGTCAGCTCCTTCAATCTGATCATGTCGCAACGTCTGCTGCGCCTCAATTGCAAAAACTGCATAACCGACGACGACACCATCACCGAAGAAATGAAGCGGCTGACTATAGATTTCAAACAGTATGAGACTGTCGCTTTCAAGCGCGGCAAGGGGTGCCGCTTCTGCCATGATACCGGCTATCAGGGGCGCTCAGGCATATTCGAGGTTCTTGAAATGTCGCCGTCGATCAAGCAGATGATTCTCACACGTCAGTCTCCTCTTGAAATCAGAAAAGCCGCGATGGCGCAGGGCATGGTGCCGTTACGCCGCGCCGGCTGGCAGAAGGTCGAAAAGGGCCTCACCACCTTTGAGGAAATGAACCGCGTAACCTTTGAAGAAGGGGTGCTGTAATGAATCTTTATACCGAACTCATCGCACTCGATATCGGCACCAGCTTTATCAAGCTGGTTTCTATCGATCACGGCCCCGGCAGGCAGGGTTATATTGTCAGAAACCTTGAGATGAAAGAGCTGCCGGCCGGTCTCATCGGTGGCGATTTCACCAACCCGTTCATCAGTGACATGCCTGTATTCAAACATCTTCTTGCCGGCATGGTCAGGAAGGTCAAGCACAGCCGCCAGGGCTATATCATCGGTCTGCCCGACCGCTGGGTAAAACTTCACCTCAACCACATGCAGCTGACCGAAAATGAACGCAAATCACCGGAATTTCTTTCCTGGCGACTGCAGAAGAATCTGCCGATTCCTGACGGTATGC
>CAZMWO010000510.1:0-2963 GCA_964569565.1 uncultured bacterium
GCGTCGAACGAAGTGGTAATCGTAATCGAAAAATCAACAGCGCAAATCGATTACGCGCACGGTTCACAAAATTCAGCTTCTTATCTTAGTGCCATTCAGGACTGTCACCTTGTCTGTATTCGATAAAATTCGTTCTTCGTGCGCATATCTGGCTGAGCGGGCTGAATCTGTGCAGATCAATCACGGCTTTCTCGCAGAATATGCCCGCCAGTTACCGGTAGAAGTTGCACAGAACCCTGTAATGGAAACGGAGAACCATTTCTGTGGTGATGATGCGGCTACTCTAGCCTATTTTATAACCCTCGACAGCATAAATTTCGGCTCCGGCTATTTTGGCTCGATCAGACGAGATAATGGAAAAACCGGGTATTTTACGGTGGCATCACGGCTTAAGGCTGAATCCATACGAGTCGGCGGTTTTTCGGCAGACTGGTTGCGCGCTGTCGATGTGGCGGAATGTTGTCGTATCTTCGAGCAGGACCCCTCGGAAGCCCTGGTTGGCGAGCTGATGCGGCTTTTTGCCGAAGCGCTCAACCAGCTGGGAATACTTCTGGAAAGTCAGTATGGCGGCAGTTTTGCCTGTTTGATTCAAACAGCCGGGTTTTCGGCAGCCCGTCTGGTTGAACAGCTGCTGGCCATGCCGTTTTACCGGGACGTTTTTGCGGTTGCCGGGCAAAGTATCTTTTTGCTTAAACGCGCACAGATAACTGCTTCAGACCTTCACATCGCCTTTTCCGGTAAAGGTTACGGCAGGTTCGACGATATTGCGGAATTGACCATATTCGCCGACAACCTGGTACCGCATGTGCTTAAAACCGATGGCCTGATTGCTTACAAGCCTGAACTCGAGAAGGCAGTGAATGCCGGCCAGCCACTTGTCTGCGGTTCGCGCGAAGAGGTCGAAATCAGGGCCTGCACCGTTCATGCGGTTGAACTGCTGCGTCGAGCTTATACCGAATCAGGCATCATGGTTAACTCACAGGGGCTCGACTATCTGCTGTGGAACCGTGGTCAGGCCGACAGATACCGCCAGGATCCGACTCATATCACTTGCTGCGTTTATTACTGACTTTTTGTCGGGCCTTTGTTAAACTGAGGATGGTTATTCAAATCAGTAAAACAGGGGATTTTGCATGGAAACTTCTCAGTTTGCAGGAAAATTAATTCTCACCAACATCGACCGGGTACCGGGAAAAGAGATTGTCGAGCATTACGGGCTGGTAGCCGGTTCGACCATAAGAGCAAAGCATGTTGGCAAAGATATCATGGCCAGCATCAAAAACCTTTTTGGTGGCGAGTTGACCGGTTACACAGAACTGCTCAACGAGTCGCGGATCGAAGCGACCGAACGTATGATTGCCCAGGCCAAGAAGCGTGGAGCCAATGCGGTCATCAACATCAGGTTTTCAACTTCATCGGTAGCCCAGGGTGCCGCCGAGATTTATGTCTACGGAACTGCTGTAAAAGTCGAGTAATCGCATGCAAGATCTGCTTGAAGTCGCGATCGGTATCGTCTTGTTCATTCTTCTCACCATTGTGCCCCTGTTTATCTGGTATAAGATCGGCAAACACTTTGAAAACAAACATTTTGCCGATATCATCGAGCGCGAAAAGAGAATGGTCGATCTCGCCTTTTCTCCGTCTGACCAGCTCGATACCTCCCGCCGGGTCGAAGCAATCGGCCTGGTTACCGGCCAGGTCGTGATCGGTTCTGACCCTTTTAAACGCTATATTGCCAACCTGGTTAATCTGGTCGGCGGAAGAGTATCGGTTTTCGAGGCCCCGATGGACCGCGCGCGCCGCGAGGCGATTCTGCGCATGAAAGAGCAGGCATTAGAGCTTCTTGCCGACGAAGTGGTTAATTTTCGCATGGAAACAATGAGCATCTGCGGTGGCAAAAGCGCTGAGCCGCTCGGTATCGTGGAGGTGGTTGTCTATGGCACGGCGGTGCGCTACGCAAAGGTCTGACAGCTGATGAAATACGTCGCCAGATACGTTGAAGAGAACGAAAATGTCTCTGAATCCGCCGGCTTTTCTTATGGAATGCGGATAATATTTAGGGTCGTTCTTCTCTTTCTCGGAATTTATCTGGCTCTTGGCATAATTGTTGATTTCGCTGTGCCATACATTCCCCCCGCCTGGGAAGACAGCCTGGCCGGGCCGGTCATGAGCGAGGTATATAAATCCGGCGGGCACTCCTACAGGTTTGAGACAGAGCGTATTCAGCAGCTGCTAGATTCGCTTGCCGCGAACATGGATGCCCCGGGCCGCAGATTCTATGTCAGCGTCATCGAGAAGAACGAAACCAACGCGCTGGCGCTGCCCGGCGGTCATATCGTCATCTATTCGCAGCTGCTCGAGCAGGTAGCTTCTGAGAACGAGCTGGCAATGATTCTGGCGCATGAGCTTGGCCATTTTGCCGCCCGCGACCATCTGCGCGGCGTTGGCCGGAGTTTTCTCTTCTTCATTGTCGCAAATTTTCTTTTTGGCGGCCAGGGCGAAAGTGTTCGGCATCTGATGAATTCGTCAGGCATATTGCAGAACAACTATTCGCGTCAGCAGGAATTCGCGGCCGACAGGTATGCACTCAGCCTGCTGGTTAAAAAATACGGTCATGCCGGCGGCGCCACTGACTTTTTCAAGAGACTGGCGGAAAAGGAAACATTGCCGCAGCTGGTGCATTACCTGTCGACGCATCCGGCTTCTGAGCGTCGTGTGAGCGAGCTTAACCGGCTTATCGCCGACCGTGGGTTCACTATCGATACAACTTTGCCGGTTTTCTGGGTTCTACCCGAAAAATCTGACAGGTAAGAGGTTTACCACTCGTTCGGCGGGTCTTTCTGGGCGCTGGCGGCATTGATGAGAGCTCGAAAAAGCGCATCTGTGTGGGCGGGGTCTGCGTCTTTAAGGCTTTCCGGGTGCCATTGTACGAAGATGCCAAAAACGCCGTCACTGCGCTCTAT
>CAZMWO010000511.1:0-2958 GCA_964569565.1 uncultured bacterium
GTTTTTCTCGGGTTGATACATTTCAATAACCGCAATTTCAGCGGTTTGATCGAAGATCTGCGGTTGCCTGACAAGGATCTTTCGCATCAGTCTTTTGAAGAACTTCTTTATCTGGTTCGCGCCTATCTTGAAACCACCCGGTATGAAGAAGCAGTGACGGCCCAGCTGGCTCTCGAGAAGGCAATGCATGTCGGCGATGATTTTTCGCCGGAAAAGCGGGCGAACCTGGTTATCAGCCGAATGATCTTTTTTGCTTTTCTTGGCTGGAACGATGATTTCGACGGTCTCATTGCATCTGGAGAAGAAGGAATAGAACGCCTGCCTGAAAGCCTGAAAGACTTCTGGTGGGGTGTCTGCCGTTTCAACTCAGGCGATTACGAGGCTGGAGAAAAGAAAATGGCCGGCATCATCAGCTCGGCAACGGCAGAAGAAGATGAAAACAACGAGGCGTGGCTGCCTTTCATGCGTAAGCGCTACTTTTCTCTCATCGAGAACCGTGACTTTTTTGACCGCAAGATTCTTGCGCATCTCAAAGAACTGCATGCCCAGCACGGCGCGGCGTTGAAGTCAGCCATTCATGAGGATATCAAACAACAGGAAGAGATGGTCGAAACTCCGGCCAATGCTACCAGCATTCTTTCGTGGCTGATCATGATCATCTCGGTAATCCTGATCGTTACCCGCAACGTTGAAGATATCGTGACACTTATCGACCTTGGCGCAAACAGTTCGTTTCTGGTTGGGCAGGGCGAATATTTCAGGCTGTTTACCTATCAGTTCATCCATATTGGCTGGGTTCATCTGTTGATGAATCTGGTCGCTCTCAAATTTTTCGGACCTCCGATAGAGCGCATTGTCGGCTGGCCTGTTTATATTGCCGCTTTTTTCTTTTCTGGAATAGCCGGCGGTATCGCTGCTGTGTATACCGGACAACCGCTTTCTGCCGGCGCATCAGCCGCCGTGCTCGGCTTGTTGTCGGTCGCGATTGTTTTTGAAGTTTTCAGAGTGAAAGGCGCAGAAAGCCTGGCAAGACGAAATAATTTTTCTACTCTGATTTTTATTCTGGTTATCAATCTGATTATCGGCGCTGTTGAAAAGGGTGTCGATAACAGTGCCCATCTTGGCGGCCTGATTGGCGGTGCAATCGTGGCAGTATTGCTGTTGCCGCTTATGAAATCGCCATTGTTGAAGAGCCTGGCGGGCTATGTTGCTATTGCCCTGATTTCTGCTGTTGCAGGCTTCTCAGTCTGGCAGATGTCTGAAGTCGTCGACAAAGGTTCTTATCCGCGCACCATCAATGAATTCGCAGAAGTTGGCAACGCATCGGCAACCTTTGCTTTGCAGCTTCCCAAAGGCTGGCAGATAGACCCGCAGGAAGACAAACCTCTCTCTCTCGATCTGATCGGGCCATTCCGCGAGAGAGTATCTGTGCTGGTCGGCTTGAACCGGGAACCGCATGAGGACGTGCTGAAAGAATACGTTGCACAGAGGACTCAGGAGATAGAAAATACCGATGAGATTACACTGAATTCAAGACGTGGCCCCGAACAGCTTGAACAGCTTAGAGCTGGCACCTATCGCATTCGTTGGCTGATAAGCTCAGGCGGCGGGCCGCTTTCGGTGGTCGATTATCTGATATTTGAAGATGAAGTCTTGTACCTGATCAGATTTTTTATCGGAACCGAGGTCGACACCGCCTATGAGAAGATAATGGGTCAGGCAGTCAGCAGCTTCCGGTTGCTTCCTCAGCCAAAATAACAGTGATATAATCAGGTTTTATAACAATCTTCACTTTGCCTCTTGAAATTGTGAAGTTAAAGTATTATACATTCCTCTAGTATCTATATCTCTACAGGGGGCTACATTTTCCATGAGGACAAAATTGATTGCGGTAGTTATAATGGCTATTCTTGCTCTGCCTGCTGGCGCTTTTGCCAAGTCAGGTGACTGGTGGAAGCCGAGTTCATGGTTTACCAAAAAGAGCCGGTCGACCACCATTACCGGTATCGTCGATTCAGTGGCTGAAGGCAAAGTCATGTTCAAGACTCTTGATGGCCAGACTCTTCAGCTCATCGGCGAAACATCTGCCAGCGTCGGCGAGAACAGAAGTGTAAAAATCAGAGTGTTCGGCAACGTCGTTAAGCCTGACCAGAAATACCCTTCTGGTGCTGTTCAGGTAAGAAGTTTCAAGGTTCTTGAAGCAATTCCGGCACCGGTTGAGCCAACTGAACCTGAACCGACCTATGAACCCGAACCCTACATTGAACCCGAACCGGTAGAAGAACCGGCTCCCTACGTTCCGTCAGAACCCGTAGCCGCGGCTGATGAAGATGAAGACGAAGCACCATTTGTCGATGACGCAGCCGATTATACCAACGACGAACCGGAACCGGCTGTTGAAGAAGCAAAGACCTATGTAGTCTCTTCCGGCGACACTCTTGGCAAAATCAGCCAGAAGGTCTATGGAACCACGGCAAAGTGGAAACAGATTGCCGAACACAATGGTATTACCAATCCCAAACTGCTCAAAGTCGGCATGACACTGAGAATTCCGTGATTTTGTGAATCTTGCCCGGCAACAGCTCCTGTTGCCGGGCACCGGTTTCAAAATTAATAACTGGTCAACTGTCTGCTGTTGTGGTAATCTCTCAGGCAATTCACCGGTATTTCAGGAGGAATAACAATGAAAAATGTTGATATGAACATCGAAGGTAACATTCTTACCATCAAAGTCGATCTTTCCAAGGATTTCGGCAAGTCTTCTTCAGGCAAGTCAATCATTATCGCTTCGACTGAAGGCAACTATGCCATTCCCGGCCGCGAAGAAAAAGTCGGCCTCAATGTTTACCGCAAAGTTTGATCTGCGGACACAGACCTGATCGAAAAAGGCGGCACCAGGCAGGTGCCGCCTTTTTTAACATCAGAAAGTAAGTAAAGTGCAGAAGGCCGTCATTGCTA
>CAZMWO010000512.1:0-2443 GCA_964569565.1 uncultured bacterium
GTTCTCCAGCATGCACTGGCAGTATTCCTGCCGGAATCCTGCCTTCTGCACGATAAACCTCTGAGAAAAACCCACCCTCCGGGTGTGGAATCAGACCGAAGTTTCTTACCCATTCGCCGGCCTGCTTCGATAAACCAGTTCCTACCTGTTGATCAAACATACTTAACCTCGCGCACATCTTACTACTTATGCCGATTGGTTGATAATGGCAACTCAATCCAGAACTTTGCAACACGTCAGCCAATATCGGCATTGCATCAATCTTGCTTAACTTTCAGATTATTTTCATCAGCTGCTCAATAATTTAAAGCTCATTGTCTACAGGTTTTATATCTGCTTGATTACTGTGAGCTTCAGCAGTAGCATAAATGTGCTATAATAACGAAAAACGATGCAGGAGACTTGTGTGAATCGTACAACTCCAGGGGTCAGCCTCAGACTTGTAAAAAGGCCTTCAAAAGGGTTCTGGGCGATACTTGAAAATCGCCGGGTTGCCGGCGGCTATTTTGCTGAATACAAAAATCCGCCCGATGCTGTGGGCCTGATTCAGGGCACTGTCGCGGCCATTCTCGCCGCTTCCGATATTGCGGAAAAAGCCGCTGCCGTGCAGGTTGCCGAAATCCGAGGCGTCTGCCCGACTCACATGACTCTCATCGCCGTGTATGGCGATACTTCGGCGGTCGAAGCCGCTCTCCATGCTGTGCAAAATCAGCTCTGTGAAACGGTTTATTCTGACCTGGCCTGAATTCAGGAACTGGTGATCATGAAATACAGCGACAAAGTGATACAGCATTTTCAAAACCCGCAAAACTGCGGCAAACTCGAAGATTATCACGGTATCAGCCTGATTGGCGATCCTGATTGCGGCGATTTTGTCGAGATGACCGTTCATATCAGTGCTGACAATCAGAAGGTCGAAAAAGTCCGTTACCGCGTCAAGGGTTGCCCGGCGGCCATTGCCACCACCAGCGTTGCATCGGTCATTGCCGAAGGCATGCAGATCGAAGATGCTCTCAAGATTACCGACAACCAGATCGTCGATGCGCTCGACGGTCTGCCGGAAAACAAGATCCACTGCTCGCTGCTGGCAGTAAGAGCTCTGCAGCTCGCGATTCAGGATGCCATTCTCAAACGTCTTTTTCGCAAAGCCGGCATAGTTTCATCAGACGCCGAGTTCGAGCAGCTCAAAAAAGATGGCCGGCTGAACGAATACCTCGGCCTGCAGCCAGGGCTCGACAATCACGCCTGCGATGGTTCATGTGAAACATCAGGAATAAAATGCTGAAAGCCTGAATTCAGGCTGACGAACCGCGCAGCTCGATCAACTCATAGATATTGTATTCGCGCGCCTTACCTTTAAGCGAGCAGCGACGCAGAAAGTTCACGCGGCCGGCACCTTTGAGCAGACGCATGGTCGAACCCGAGATGATGATGCCGGTGGTGCTGACAGTGGCTTCGTTTTTGAGTCTGGCCGCGAGATTTACCGGATTGCCGATAACGGTAAAATCGAGTTTGCCCTGATAAGAACCGATTTTGCCTGAAATTACGGTTCCAGAAGCTATTCCGGCAGATATTCCGGCATAGCCGGCAGCTTTAACCGCTGCTGCCAGCTCAACGGCTGCCCGGGACGCGCGCAATGCATGCGAAACTTCATCATCAGCATTTTCTCTGAATACCAGCATCAACGTCTGGTTGATGATTTTATCGATGCTGCCACGATTGTCTTTGACGATTCTGTCGCCAATAGTCGTGAAGTGGTTGAGAAATTCGACGATCTGCTGTGGCGAAGAGCTGTCGGTGATGCTCGCGGCGTCTTTAACCGTCGCGAAAATCACAGTGCATTCGCGATATTCGCCGCCTGGGGCAAGATTTCTGGTTTCGGCGGCTGCCAGATCAGAATAGGCGTCTTCTGAAACATAGTCTTTGAGCATGTTTCGCTGCTGCAGACCGATGATCATGCTGGCGAAACTATGGTTAAGTTCTTCGAGTTCATCACCGGTTGAGAGCTCAAGCGGCCATGAATCGCCACCACGCGCGATATGCTCAGCACAGCCCGCCAGCTCGATTACCGGCGCAACAAACAACAGGTCAAGAAGTTTACCGGCAATAAAGAGCAGAAGAGCCAGATACAGCAGGCTTCCGAGACCGATAAGCAGGCTCGAATTCAACGCAGAGATTACCTGGCGGGGCCTGGCAAGGGCCACTGCGATATGCGGCACCCCCTGATTGAGACGGGTAACGACAAGGCTGTTCTGACCGACCCGACCGGGCAAAACCACAGTTTCTGTGCGATTGCGGGCGGCTGACGTCTTCATGGTCGCATCAGCGATAAACCCGCTGCCACGCCATATCTGCTGTGAGCCCGTTCTTTCAACCGGAAAGAAGGCATAGCTTATGTTGTAACTGCCATAGGCCTCCTGATATGATGAGGCTGCAAACTCGC